>DASTON010000156.1:0-8311 GCA_035762525.1 Planctomycetota bacterium
TTCCAGATTCTAGATTCCAGATTCCGCCTTCAGCAGGTCTACCAGTCGGTGACCTTCTCTTTCTTGGTGTAGGGCAGTCCGTCGATCGTCAGCAGGAACGCGTCGAGCGCGTCGAAGCACTCCTTCGAAATCGAGACCCCCGCCTGCGGCTTCATGATCTTGAAGACCTCGGCTTTCGACAGGCCCGCCCGGTAGGGGCGGTCCGCCGTCAGGGCCTCGAAGATGTCCGCGACGGGAATCGTGCGGGCGGCGAGGGTCAGGCGATCCACCGTGAGCCCGCGGAAGTAGCCGCTCCCGTCCAGCTTTTCGTGGTGCGCGCCGGCGAGCTCGGCGACGTCGCTGAAGCAGGAGATCCGGCTGAGCATCCGGTGCGTCTTCTCCGGATGGCTCCTCATCTCGTACCACTCCGGGCCCGTCAGCGGGCCCTGCTTGTCCAGGATGAGGTTGGACACGCCCAGCTTCCCGATGTCGTGGAGCAGCGCGCCGAGGCGGATGTCGCGAAGCGTCGGCGCGTCCAGACCGAGCAGCTTGCCGATGCCGTAGGCGATCGCGGCGGTCCGCTCCGAGTGGCGGAAGGTCCACGGCGATTTCGCGTCGATGACGCGGGCGAACGCCTGCGCGATGACGTCGATGCGGGCGCCGTCGGCCTTGAGGATCCGGTCGGGCGGCTCGAGGGCGGCGACCTGGTCGCGCGCGTCCAGGCGCTGCAGGCGGTCCCAGAACACGGCGTCCTTCTCGATGTCGCCGAGGGCCTGGACCAGGGAGGGGTCGAACCAGGTGCCGGAGCGCTCGCGGGCCATCTGGACCGCGGAGGGGACGCCGTAGGCGCGGCAGAAGACCTCCACGGTCTGCGCGAGGCACAGGACGCGCGAGGTCTGCGGGATCTCCTCGCGCTTGAGGCTCCTCGGGTAGCCGCTGCCGTCCCAGTGCTCGTCGAGGTGCAGGATCGCCGACGCCGTCTCCTCCGGCAGGCCGATCATGCGCGCGATTTCCGCGCCGCGATCGCAGCGGATCCTCTGGATCTCGCGGGCGCCGCGGCTGCCGCGGATGGCCAGGTCCATCGTGCGAAGGACGCGCCGCCACGTCGACCGGCCCGGGAGCGCGTTGCGGTACAGGTACTTGATCGCGTCGATCGGATGGGTCCAGTCCGTCACCTTGACGTCCCGCTTGACGTCCCGGTCGTGGGCGCCGAACAGGTAGGACACGCGCGCCGAATTGCTGGAGCAGCCGAGGTCCTTCAGGATCAGGGCGTAGTAGAGCGCGGACATGGATTCGTGCGGCAGGCCGATCTCTTTCGCCAGCCTCATCCCGATGATGCAGGTGCGGACGGCGTGGCCCTCGGGCTGGCCCTCGGTGATGTCGAGGGCGTAGGAGAGGGCCGAGACGATTTCCGAGAGGCGCACGGACAGCGTCGCGGGGGTCCGGGCGCCGAGGGAGGCCGGGGCGGAGGCGGAGGTCAACACGGTCATAGATCCGGTTCCATTAAAAATGGGATTCGTGCATAGCTTATCTCCTCGGGGGAGGGGAATGCAAATTTTTCTAAGCAGGGCCAATTGTGTTCTAGCTCATCCCGAGAACCGCAGTGGCCCTGCTTATCCCGAGCGAGCCGGAGGCGAGTCGAGGGATATCCTTCGGATTCCACTCACCCCGGCGCCCGGATAGAGTGAACCGTTGTGAAGGGCCCGCTTCAAAGAACGCGACTTGCTTCTGCCGCTTGCGCGCTCTTTGCGGGAGTCATCACCCAGGTCGCCATCGCACAATCGATCGACGATCCCCAGCTGGCGTTCAAGTTGAAGCTGCCCGAAGGGTTTTTCCCCGCCCCGCACCTGCTGAAGGAAAACCCGGACTACGTGCACGCGCATGCGATCTTGGAACCGAACGGAGAGCCGAGGGCCATCCTTCTCATCCAGCGACTTCGAGGCCGGCTTGCCCCCGGACGGATGGATCCGGACCGTGTGCCCGCCGGATTCCGGGGCCGGTTTTATCAGCTGATGTGGCAAGGGTTCGAAGTGCAGGCGGTCGAGAATCGGATGGAACGGGACGGAGTCGACGTCATCACTCACGTGGTCCAGATTCCCCTGATCCCTGAAGGGATCCAACTGAAGCTCACGGGCCGGGCCGTTCGCGAAGCAGAATTGAGAGCGATGGTTCCGGTCCTGGTATCCGGAATCGTCGGAAAGACGAATTGGGGGAAAAGGGAGGAGAAGCCCTTTTCTCCCACGGCATACCTGGCGATTACGATTGGCGCGCTGGCCGTCGGATTGACGGCGCTCTACCTGATTTCAAAACGAGCTCCGAGAGGAACCGTGCTGGTTCTTGGCTTGGGGCTTTACGTCTTGAGCTTTGTTCCGGACAAGAGCAGAGTGAGGGAGATCGTGCTGCTTTCGGGCGTCGTCAGGATGCTCGGCTTCGCCGCCATCATTCTCGGCATCATTGATGCGATCAGAAAACGCAAGACACTGGCTTTGCCGGAGGATAAGCGGATCTCGAAGAGTCCCTAGAGTTGAAACAGCGGGAGCGACCGCTTCGGTGCCTGCAGCATCAGGGCCGCCAGCGCCGTCGCGTAGGCTCGGCAGCACAGGCAGTACTCGATCGTCCACGACCCGTCCGCGTTCTGGATCTTGAGCAGCTGGTCGCGCAGCTTGGGGTATCCCTTCTTCCACGCCGGCCCGTTCTCGTGCAGGAGCGCCATGACGGCGTAGAAGCCGCCGCAGTAATCCCATTCCGAGATCTTCCCGCCGTACTCCTGGCCGAGCCGCCTCGACAGCAGCAGCTCCAGGCCCTTTTCGATCTCCGGCGTGTCGCCCCGGCCCATCCCGTAGAGGATCCGCAGGCCCGCGGCCGTGGGATAGAAGAGCTGGCCGCCGCCCCCCCGCATCTTCGGGTATTGCGTGAAGCCGCCCTTGGGCAGGGCGCATTTCTTCACGAAGAGCTCGACCTGGGCGACGCTCGCGCCCGCGACCGCGATCCCCGCGTTGTGGGCGGCCCGCAGCGCGAGCCACGCGTTGCACGTGATGGCGAGGTCCGAGTTCTTCCCCGAGCCCGCCGCGTCCCACCCGCCGTCCTTGTTCTGGCGCTTCGTCAGGTAGTCGACGGCCTTCTTCAGCCCCTCGCCGAGGCCTTCGATCTGCTCGCCCGGGGCCTGCATTCCGTAGAACTCCGCGAGCGCCAGCGTCGCGCAGGAATGGTCGTACAGGAGGCCCATGCCCGTCGAGTCGGCCTGGGTGATCGATCCGTCGTTGCGCTGGATTTCGAGGAGCCTCGTGAGCGCGCGCTCGAGCCGTTCGCGGTCCACGCCGCGCGACGGCGTGCTGCCCGCCGCGGCGAACGCGAGCATGGACAGGCTCGTGATCGCCGTGGACGGCGCGCCGGACTTCTCGCAGCCCCAGGTCCCGTGGGCGTTCTGGGCGTTGCGGAGCCACTTGAAGGCGCGCTCGATCGATTGGGACTGCTCGGCGGTGAAGTCCTTGTTCGCGGCGCCGTCCTGCGCGACTCCGATCGGAGCGCACAGGACGAACATCAGCGCCGCAGACGCCAGCCGCATGTCGACTCCCCTGATCCCTTAGACGGCTTGGCGGGTCGCGGGTAAGGCAAATTGAGCGAGAAGCTCGACGATATTGGATGTTAGGATCGGCGCCACCTGCCATGAAGACTTTCGCGTGTGCGGCCGCCCTCCTGTGCCTGTCCGCCCAAGCCCAGGAGCCGGACAAGCAGATCCTCTTCGAAGCCCCGAAGGGGACGTCGGACGCCGACCGGCTCAAGGCCGCGAAGGCCCTCGCGGCCCGGTGCGTCGCCCACGGCCTCGCCGACGCGACCGGCGACACGATCTCCCGCGCGCCCAACACGCCGAGGCAGGTCCGGCTTCGATCGGCCAAGGGATTCGACAAGGAGTCGCTGGCCGCGATCGATTTCCTGGCGGCGTTTCCCTGCAAGTCGGTCGTCCTTCGACTCGAACGATTCCTGACCGAGGCCGAAAAGGGGGAGTACCTGGAGGGAGAGAAGGCGCCCAAGGGGTGCTCGTGGGTGAAGCATCGGTTCTGGGCGATCGCCAAGGACGCCTTTCCGCCGTACAAGTCATCGGAGGCCGAGGAGTCCTCACTCTTCCTCAACAAGCCGGTCATCGACGCGTCGGGCAAGTGGAAGATCCACCGTCATCCGGGAGGCGAGCTGTTTGGCGAAGAGCGACCTGCGGGCGTTTATATGACGTTCAAGGGGTCCCTGGTCAAGACGATGTACGGCGCGATCGTTCCGAATGCTGAAAAGCCGGGAAAGACCATGCTGCCTTTGAATCTCTTCATCGACGGAGTCCGGTTCCCGACCGACGACGGCATCATGGGATGGAGAATTCTCGAGACGAAGGGGGACCTTCCGGATTTTGCGACTTGGACTTTTCCGGACCTCACTCCGAAGAGTGCTTTAGCCTGGCTCATGGAGAATCCGCTTCCCTTCGAATTGAAGCGGGTCGAAGAATGAGCGAGTCCGACACGCGGTCCGCGATCGCGGGGCAGCTCGGCGGCGCGATGGACATGCTCGAGAACGCGATCCGGGCGTGCCCCGACAGCCTTTGGGGCGACACGACCCGCAATCCGCAGTTCTGGTATCTCGCCTACCACGCGATTTTCTACAACGACGTGTACCTTTCTCCAGGCGACAAGAGTTTCGCGCCGCCCAAGCCGTACACGCTGAGCGAGTTCGATCCCTCGGGTCTCATGCCCGATCGCGTCTTCACCAAGGACGAAATGATCTCCTACCTCGATCACGGTCGCCGGAAACTCAAGGGACTCCTGGCGGAGTTGACGGAGGAGCGGGCCGGCGAACGACTCGAGTTCGGTTCCGTCCAAGGGTCGCGACTTGAAGTGCTTCTCTACAACTTGCGACACATCCAGCATCACTCGGCCCAGCTCAACCTGCTCCTGCGCCAGGCCACCGATTCCGCGCCGAAGTGGGTCGTCCGCGCGAAACCTTGAACCTTTTCCGGACCCGGCTGTTCATAGAAGCATGCTCACTTCCGCCCGGCCCCTACTGTAGGAACGCAGGACTTCCGACTGCGTGACCGGGGACGTTCCCCGGCCTGATCTCGGTCTCTCTTTTTTCAGTCGATCGAAACCATGGACACATTCTGTCTTCACCGGATGGTGGCCGCGGTCCGCGATTCGCTCTCGCGGGCCGGACGCTCCGGCTTCTCGCTGTGGCGCGTCGACGACCCCGAGCGTTGGTTCGACCTGGAGTGGCTCTTCAAGTTCATCGAGACTCTCGACCCTGTCACGCTTCCGCTGTGGGCGGAAGGCCGGCCCTCCCCGGTGTTCGAGTCCCGCGCGGTCTTCGTGCGCGGAAACCGGCGGACCATCTGGAGCGAGGGCCGCGAGGGGATGATCTACGTGGCCGGCGACAGCCTGGTGACGCTCATCACGATCATCGACGCCTACGGTGGCGTGGAGAAGTTCGTCATCGCGGGCGAGCGGAAGGCCGGCGCCTTCCAGGAGTTCCTCGACGCCTACGCCGACTACGACCTGCAGGCGACGCGCGCCTCGGAATGGATCGAAGTGATCGGAGGGAGTTCGGTGGTCCGTCCGAGCGGCCTCGGCTGGGACGACGTCGTCCTGCCGCAGTCGCTGCGGGACGATGTCCGCCTCCAGGTCGACTCCTTCTTTTCCGCGGGGGACCTTTACAAGCGGCTGGGCATCCCGTACCGGCGCGGCCTCCTCTTCACCGGCCCGCCCGGCAACGGCAAGACGTCCGTCCTGCGCGTGATCGCCTCGCAGCGGACGGAGCCGTTCGTCTGGATGACGGGAAAGCCGGACGGTGATGACGAGCGCCTCGACCGCGCGATCGACCGGTCCGTCGTGCTGGCGCCGTCGATCCTCTGCCTCGAAGACGTCGATTCCCTGCTGACGAGAGACGGATCGCTCAGCCAGTTCCTGAACCGGCTCGACGGCCTGGCGCCGATGGAGGGGGTCCTCATCCTCGCGACTACGAATCACCCGGAAAACCTCGACGAGGCCGTCACGAACCGGCCGAGCCGGTTCGACCGGATTTTCGTCTTCGCCAACCCCGAGGCCGCCGAGCGCCGCGTCTTCCTGCGGAAGCAGTTCGGCGAGGCGTTCGACGAGCGTCTCGTCGGCCGGTCCGAGGGCCTCTCGTTCGCCCAGCTCAAGGAGGCCTGGGTCTCCGCCTGCCTCGAGGCCGTGCACGCGGGCCGCGCGGCGCCGGACGCGGAGGCGGCGCTCCGGGCGTGCGACCGGTTCCGCGACCACCGCGCCGCGGGCGCCGGCGAGTGGCCCCCGGCCCGCGCCGTTGGATTCCAACGTCCGAATCCGATTGTAAATCATAAATCATAAGTTATACTTTGGCCGACGGCCGAAGGCTGATGGCAGATGGCTGACGGCTGTCCGAGAGAGAGGGGGGATCCCGGAGTGCCTGCCGCCGCCGCTTTCGACGCGTTCCTCCGCGAACGCCGCGTGCCGAACCGCCCCGGCCATCCCCTGGCCTCCGGAACCACCTTCCGCATCGGCGGCCCCGCCCGCTGGCTCGTCGAACCCGCTTCCACGGATCAGGCCGCCGACACGCTCCGCGCGGCGCGCGAGTGCGACATTTCCCTCAAGCTGCTGGGGGGCGGAAGCAATCTCTTGGTCCGCGACGAGGGCGTGGACGGCGCGGTCCTCCGGCTCAACCGGCTCAAGGCGGTCGCGTGGGGGACCGACGGATCGGCCACGATCGAAGGCGGCGCGAGCCTGCCTCGCCTCGTGAAGGAGGCGACTCAACGCGGCCTGTCCGGCCTCGAAGGCCTGACCGGCGTTCCGGGAAGCGTCGCGGGCGCGCTCGTCATGAACGCGGGCGGCCGGCACGGCGAGATCGGTCCCACGGTCCGCTGGGTCGACGTCCTGGAATCCGACGGAACTCCCCGGCGTCTTTCCCAGGCCGAAGCGGGGTTCCGGTATCGCGCGTCCGACCTGCGCGGCCGCATCGTCGTCGGCGCCCGGCTCGAACTGAATCCGTCGGACCCGACGGGTCTCGCCGCGAAATACGGCGAGATCATGCGCGACAAGAAAGAGACGCAGCCGCTCGGCCGACCCAACGCGGGCTGCATCTTCAAGAATCCCGCGGGCGCGAAGGCGGGGCGGCTGATCGACGAGTGCGGCCTCAAGGGCGCGCGCGCGGGCGCCGCGCACGTCTCGAGCAAGCACGCGAATTTCATCATCAATGAAGGGCGCGCGACGGCCGATGATGTCCTGGAGCTCATCGACCGCATCCGCGCGGCCGTTTCCTCCCGTCGGGGCGTTTCCCTCGAACTCGAAATACTCGTGTGGTGAGGTTCTCATGAGAAAAACCAGGTACAACGTCGCCGTGCTCATGGGCGGTCCGTCGTCCGAGCGCGAGGTCTCCCTCCGCTCCGGCCGCGCCGCCGCCATCGCGCTCGCCGGGATGGGTCACCGGGTCTCCGAAATCGACCTGCGCACCGACGACGGCTCGGAGCTGCTCGGCCTGAAGGCCGACGTCGCGTTCCTGGCGCTCCACGGCCGGTTCGGCGAGGACGGCGAGATCCAGCGGCTCCTCGAGAAGCGCCGCATGCCCTACACCGGCTCCGGCCCGATCGCGAGCCGGCTCGCGCTCGACAAGCTCGAATCGAAGCGGCTCTTCATCAAGGCGGGCGTCGAGACTCCCGCGTACCAGGTCCTGACGCGCGGCGACGGCCCCGAGGACCTGGAGGCGTGCGCCCGCTCGCTGAGCTATCCGCTGATCATCAAGCCGCGCGCGGAAGGTTCCAGCGTCGGCGTCTCCCTGCACCGCGACTCCTCCCGCCTGGCGGAGGGCCTCGAGCTCGCGACGCGCTCGGGCCGGACCGCGATCATGGAGCGGTTCGTCGAAGGCCGGGAAATGACGGTGGGCATCCTCGACGACAAGCCGCTGCCGGTGATCGAACTCAGGAACCAGCGCGACCTGTTCGACTACGCGGCGAAGTACCAGGACGGCGCGACGCACGTGATCGTCGATCCGGCGCTTCCCCAGCGCGACCGCGTGGCGCTCCAGATGACCGCCCTCCGCGCGCACCGCGCCCTCGGTTGCGAGGGGGCGAGCCGCGTCGACCTCTTCCTGACGCCGTTCCACGGCATCCAGGTCCTCGAGGTCAACACGATCCCGGGGCTCACCGAGCGCAGCCTCCTGCCGCGCGCGGCCCGCGCGGCCGGCATCGCGTACGACGACCTCTGCGACCACATGATCCGGCTCGCGTTCAGGCGCGGCCGCGAGACGGGGTCGTGGGTGGCGGCGGCGTTGCTATAGGCTCTGTCTGAAAACCCTCGCGGCCGCGGTT
>DASTON010000157.1:0-3315 GCA_035762525.1 Planctomycetota bacterium
GCCTCGATTCGCGGTCATGCGGCGTTACCTCCGACTCCCACTCCGACGGCGACGGAACCCGCCGCCAGCGACTCGATCGGAATCGTGTGGAACCGATCGGGCGCGGCCGACAGGGGGCGGCAGGCCGTCACGATGGCCTGGCTCCCCTCGGGCACCAGCGACAGCAACTTCACGATCCAGCGCGGATCGAGTTCCGACTCGGGATCGTCGAGGAGCACGACGGGCGGCTCTTGGAGCCGCTCGTCCAGCACCCCGGCCAGCGCGAGCCGAAGCAGGATCGAGTAGAGCCGGGCGTATCCGCGCGAGGCTCCGTCGTTCAGCTCGCGGCCCTGGATCCGGCACGCGACCCGGGCCCGGTGCGGCCCCAGCGAGGTCCAGCCGAGCCGCCGGTCGCGGGGCCTCAGCGCTTCCAGCCGCCCGGCCCGCTCCGCGGCGTCCACCACCGCCTCGCCGTACTCGAGCCCCGGCATCAACTCCCCGTCCACCGTCCCGGCCAGCCCCGCGATCCGGCGGTCGAGATCGGCGCAGAGCTTCTCGCGCCGGCGATCGAGTTCCACGCCCGTCCGGGCCAGGATCGCTTCCCAGGCGGCGCACTCCGCGTCGTCCGCGGGCCTTCCCGCGCCGCGCGCGGCGTCGGCCAAGAGCCGGTTCCGCTGCTTCAGGGCCGCCATGTACTCGCGGAGCGCCCCGACGTACGCCGGCTCCAACTGGCAGAGCGCGACGTCGAGGAAGCGCCGGCGCCCCGCCGGGTCCCCGTTCAGGACCGCCACGTCCTCGACCGAGAAGTGGACCGCCGGCACGCGCCCCAGGAGGTCGGCCAGCCGCTCGATGGGAGCGCCGTCCACCGTCACCTCGCGCGGTCCCCGCGCCGATCCGCGGATCTCCACCTCGCGCGGCGATCCCGGGCCTCCCGAGACGACCGCGCGCACTTCGAACCCTTCGGCGCCGCGCCGGATCAGCTCGCGGTCGCGCGCGCCGCGAAACGATCTCCCGATCGAGAGGAGCGCCGCGGCCTCGATCCAGTTGGTCTTTCCCGATCCGTTCTCGCCCAGGAGGAGCGTCGGACGGCCGTCCAGTTCCGCGTAGCTCTCGCGGTGATTCCGGAAGTCGCGAAGCTCGAGGCGAATCAGGCGCACGTGGGCGCGATCAGCCCGCCAGCCGCAGCGGCATCACGAGGCAGAGGAGGCTCTCCACCGCGGGCGCCTTCGACTCGCCGCTCGGGGCCGGGACCAGAAGCCCCGCCGTCACGGGCGTGTTGAGCTGCACGAGGACCTCCTCGGCGTCCATCGTCTTGAGGATGTCGAGGAGGTAGACGGCGTTGTAGCCGATGTCGAGATCGTCGGCGTCGTACTTCACGTCGAGATCTTCGGTCGCCTCGCCCTGGTCCGGCGTCTGGACCACGAGGCGGAGCCGGTTCTTCGAGATGGAGAATTTCACCTGCTTCGTGAGGCTGTCGGAGAAGACCGACACGCGATCGAGCGCCGAGGAGAGCGCGTCGCGGCTCACGGCGAGGTGCTTGGTGTTGTTCTTCGGAAGGACCTGCTCGTAGTTCGGGAACGGCCCTTCGATCAGCTTCGTGGTGAGCGTCGTGTTGCCGAGGACGAAGCGCGCGTGCGTCTTCGAGAGTTCCACGCCCACATTGTCGCCCGCTTCGGGTAGGAGCCGCGCCAGGTGGTTCAGCGCCTTCAGCGGTAGGATGACGTCGCCCTTCAACGCGCCCTTCGTCGCGGCCGGGTGCTTCAGCGTGGCCTTCGCGAGCCGGTGTCCGTCGGTCGCCACGAGCCGGATCTCGCCCTCCGCCATCTGGAAGAGGGCACCGTTCAACGCCGGGCGCGTTTCGTCCGTCGAAACCGCGTAGACCGTCCGGCGGACGAGCCGCTCGAACGCTTTCGCGTCCACCGTGACGTGGACGTCGGGCGCGACGGTGGGACGCGCGGGAAATTCTTCCGGACGGATGCAGAGGAACTTGAAGCGGCCCGTCTTGCTGACGACGTTCAGCGCGAGGTCCTTCGCTTCGAGTTTCAGTTCTTCTTTCGGAAGCTTCTTCACCAGATCGAAGAGCTTCCTCGCCGGGACCGTGAGCGATCCATCCGCCTTCACCTCGGCCGTGGCCTTGGTGCTGATGGAGAGATCGAGATCGGTGGCGGTCAGCTGAAGCGCGCCATCGCCCGCCTCGACCAGGATGTTCGAGAGAACGGGCAGCGTCGTGCGACTCGGAACAGCGCTCGAGATGAGATGCAGAGCCTGGAGCAGTTCGGTCTGGGCGACGGAGAACTTCATGGCCACTTCCTGAGCCGTGATCATGTCCGTAAGTCCCTTTTGCGAAAAGAAGTTGCGGTTGTATCGGGGGTGGCCTGCTCGACCTCCGAAAGTATAGGTCCGGAGGGGGTTTTGGACAACCTGAAAGGGGGGGCCGCGGGGGGTCTTTTTGAGGGGTTTTCCCCGTCGCCCCAGGGCTCTAGAAAAGAGATTCTTTCCTTGAATAGATGGGGTAGATGTAGGGCCTGTTGAGAGCGGGGACCGAGAGAAGGTGTTTGAGTTCAAGTCGCTGCAAGCGATGGATTTAGAGATTTTTAACCGACACAAACCGCCTGTGGATGACTTGGGGACAAGTCGCCCGTCGTCCACCGATACCGACCCGGCCGAGTCCGAGCCGCGACCGTCCACAGGCCATCCACACCCATAGCCCGACGAAGGGGACCCCGATGCGCGACCCGCGCCGTGTCCAATTGGCGAAGACGATCGTCCGACATTCCTGCCGGCTGAAGCCCGGCGAAACGCTCCTGATCGAGGCCTTCGACGTCACGAACGGCCTCGTGGAAGAGATCGTGGAGCAGACGTACGAAGCCGGCGGGATCCCGCTGGTCTATCTCAGGAAGACCACGCTCATCCGCCAGATGCTCCTCCATGGCAAGGAAGATCAGCTGAAGCGGCTGGCCGAGGTGGAACTCTTCCAGATGAAGCAGGCGCAAGCCTACGTCGGTCTCCGCGGCAGCGAGAACACGTCGGAGCTGTCGGACGTGCCGCCGGCCCACATGGCTCTCTTTGGAAAGCTGGTCGGAAAGCCCGTCCATGGCGATTACCGCGTGAAGAAGACGAAGTGGGTCGTGCTCCGCTATCCGAACGAGTCGATGGCGCAGGCGGCGAACATGAGCACGGAGGCGTTCGAGAAGTACTACTACGACGTCTGCAACGTGGACTACGAGCGGATGGGCGCGGCGATGGAGCCCTTGGTGAAGCGGATGAAGGCGACCGACCGCGTCCACATCAAGGGCCCCGCCGGTACCGACCTCCGCTTCAGCATCAAAGACATCG
>DASTON010000158.1:0-2221 GCA_035762525.1 Planctomycetota bacterium
AAGCCGTTCGCCGGCGTGAACGGGAGCGGCAAGCACAACAACTGGTCGCTCGCGGACGACGAGGGCAACAACCTGCTCGACCCGGGCCACACGCCCGAGGAGAACGCGCAGTTCCTGGTCGTCCTCACCGCGGTCATCCGCGCGGTCGCGAAGAACGGCCAGATCCTGAGGGCGGCCATCGCGCACGCGGGCAACGACCACCGCCTCGGCGCGAACGAGGCCCCTCCCGCGATCATCAGCGTCTACCTCGGCGACAAGCTGACCGAGGTCGTCCAGGGCCTGATCAGTGGCACGCGCAACCACAAGGGCGTCGCGAAGACGATCGAAGTGGGAGTCACCGCCCTGCCGACGATCCCGCGCGACGACTCCGACCGCAACCGCACGAGCCCGTTCGCCTTCACGGGGAACAAGTTCGAGTTCCGCGCCGTCGGCTCGAGCCAGAACATCGCGAAGCCCAACACGTACCTCAACGCGATCGTCGCGGACTCGATGGGCGCCATCGCCGACGCGATCGAGAAACTCGTCAAGGGCGGCAAGAACCTCCACGCCGCGGTGCAGCTGGTCGTGCAGGAGACGCTCGCCGAGAACGCCAAGGTCCTCTTCAACGGCGACAACTACTCGAAGGAGTGGCACGCCGAGGCCGAGAAGCGCGGGCTGCCGAACCTGAAGAACACGGTGGACGCGGCGGGCGTGCTGGCGGACGCGGAGACGAAGGCGATCTTCGCGCGCCAGGGCATCTACACCGAGGAGGAGCTGGCGAGCCGCCACACGATCCTGCTCGAGACCTACGTGAAGACGATCAACATCGAGTCGCTCCTGACGTCGAACCTGGCGCGGACGATGATCCTCCCCGCGGCGCTCAAGTTCCAGCGCGACCTGGCGGAGACGATCGGCCGCACGCGCGAGGCGCTGAAGACGGGCGCCGAGCTGGCGGCCGAGGAGGACCAGCTCCACGACATCGTCGAGCGCGTGTCGAAGCTGAAGGAGGCGATCGACAAGCTCGACCAGGTTCGGAGCGAGGCGGACGGCCACCACGGCGACCTCGCCGGCCACGCGCGCTTCTACCGCGACAAGGTGCGCCCCGCGATGGAAGAGGTGCGCGAGCACGCGGACGGGCTGGAGCTAATGGTGGATGATGCTCATTGGCCTCTCCCGAAATACCGGGAGATGTTGTTCATCTACTGAGCCGGTAGGTAGACAGAATCCAAGCGGTCAACAAACGATGACGGATGGCCGATTACGGATGACGGTCATCTGTAATCAGTCATCAGTCATCGAGTCAAAGCCACATCGGTGAATTCAAACGGGATGCTCAACTCGAGCGTTTCGGCCGGCTCAAGCAGGTCGAGCGTCGCGTAATCGAATCCGTCCGGGATCGAGAATTCCGACACGCCGTCGATCTCCCACCGCGGTGTTTCCACGTTCGACCGATGCATGACCTTTTCGCTAAGACAGCGGCCCATCAGGCGACGGCCCTCCCGATCTTCGAGCGCGATCAACCGCGGCCGGTCCAGCGAGCCGGTCTTCCAGGACGGGCTCGGCGCCTCCTGGGTCACAAGGTACGAGAACCGCACATCCGCCCCGGTCCGGTTCCAGCTCCGGATTTCGAACGTCGCGACCCCCTCCTTGGCTTTGGTCGTAGGCGTCCCGGTCGGATCCTTGAGGCTGACTTGGGTTCGGAAGTCCACGTTGAAAACCATCCGGACGGCGCCCTTGACCTTTGTCAGCTTCGTGGCGTCCGGCGAGGGTCGCGAATGCCATGAGAGGTGCTCAAAGAACCGGTCTTCAGCGGGAACGAGCGGGAAGCTCATGGAGTTGTTGGACTGGAAGACGGACATGCCCGGACCGCTCCGCTTTCCGAGATCCGTGCCCTTGTCGTCTTCTGCGGCCTCGATGTCGATCCACGCCCCGTCCGGGAGGATCCCCCGGGGACCGACGACGCCGCCGCGCAGCACCGCGGTCGCCCGGACCGGCACCCGGTCCGTCATCACCCTGAGGTCGATCCTGTCGATGATGAACCTGAACGGCCCGTTGTCGAACGGGGGAAAGTTCCTCAGCGGGCCGGGTTCGATGCGGACGTCGGCGGGCGACCACGCGGCGCGGAGGCCGCCGTGCGCGCGGCAAAGTTCGTCGATGACCGCCGCCAAGGGTCGCTCCTTTGCATCGACCGACAAGCGGGTTCCGGCCGGCAGTTTGTGGGCGAAAATCCCGATGCCGGTCT
>DASTON010000159.1:0-5432 GCA_035762525.1 Planctomycetota bacterium
ACCGCGAGCCCGCGCCCCGATCACGGCTTCGGATGGATGGTGAATCCCACCTCGTCCATGGCCGCCGACCCGAAGAGTCCGATCCCGCCGTTCACGTGGAAGATCGGCCGCTCGAAATTGTCGCCGGCGTTGCCGCCGAAGCCGAGGTTCGAGTTGCCGAAGAAGTCGAGCGTGCGGGCCAGGTCGTACCAGTTCCGGTCCACCGAGTAGATCTTGATGTTGTAGCGCCCCTCGAAAAAGATCGCGAACCAGGGGAGCCGGATCGAAGCGTCGGGCGCCTCGAAGGGGGGCGACGAAGTCTCGCGCTCCAGGTCCTCCAGGTCCTCCGGGTCGAGGAAGTCGGCGTCGATGACGAAGGGCGATCCGGGGTCGAGACTGAAGAGCCCGACCTGGAAGGCGAGCGCGTTCCCCCGGTCGAATCGGGCCTCCAGGAGGCCGTCCTGGTAGATGAGCTGGTTCGACTCGACGTAGTAGACGCTGTCGCGGAAGTTCGGGAAGTCGTCGTATGTGGCCAGGGAGCGGCGCACTGCCAGCGAGGGATCCTCGAGGAGGAGCCACTCCCGGACGTTGAACGAGTCGGGGGTGGTCGTGGAGGCGGTCACGACACGGCCATCGGGCGCGACGACCCGTAGCGAGTAGGTGGTGTTGGGGAGGACGACGGGCCCGGGGTAGCCGAAGAACCGAAACTCGGTGATGTAGCGTCTCGGCGAAAAACCGGCCAAGTCGACGTATCGAATCGTGTCCCCGGTAGAGGTCGTCACCTCGACGTAGGCATCTTCGAGCGCCTCGGCGTCCGGGTCGTACAGCTTCGCGGGAGACTGGGTCAGCCGAAGGCGGATGTGCGGCATCTCTTGCCCGACGATCAACTGGGCGTCCACGACGATCGTCCCCACCTCCGCGGGCGCCAGGAGGTCGCCGGGGTTCCGCTTCCCGCAGCCCACCCCGAGAAGGAGCAGGCAAAGCAGCCATCGCATCGCTCGCCTCATCGTCAGAACTCGAAGTTGACCCCGATCGTCGGGACGATCGGGAGCTGGTGGACGATCTCCGGCTCGGTCTCCCGGCCGTCCGTGTCGTACTGGACGAACCACTCGTTCTTCCGGTTGTAGAGGTTGAAGACCTGGAGGAAGTAGTCGGCCTTGGCGCCGAACAGACGTCCGTGCCGCGTCACGCTGACGTCGAGCCGGTGGTACGGCAGGAGCCGCGCGCTGTTCTTAGGGCCGGGCAGGAGGAGGCCGTCCTCCGGCTGGCCGGTCGCGGGATTCCTCAGTTCGTAGCGCGCCGCGACCGGCGTGAAGGCCTGTCCCGTCGCGAAGAGGAAGTTCGCGCCGTAGGACCACTTCCCCCGCTTCCACTCCGCGACCAGCTTGAGATCGTGCCGCCGGTCGTACTTGGGCGGGAAGCGGAAGCCCTGGTTCACCTCGTCCCATCGTCTCCGCGACCAACCGAGCGTGTAGCCGATCCATCCGGTCACCGGCCCCGTCCTCCGCTGGGCGAAGACCTCGATCCCCGAAGCCCAGCCGCTCCCGCCGGTGAAGAAAATGTCCTCGGTCGTGGTCCCCTCCGCGTCGGGGGCGCGGATGTCGTCGATCTGGACGAGGTTTCGAAGCGACGTGTAGTACCCCTCCACGGCGAGCGTGTAGCGCTGCGACGGCTCGTACTCGACGCCTCCGACCGCCTGCCACGACCGCCCCGCCTTGGCCGACGCGTCGGTCGGCACCCAGAAGTCGGCGCCGCTGAATCCCTCGGTCGAGACGAGCTGGAGGTGCTGCGTGTAGGCGCCGCCCCCCGCCTTCACCCTCACTTCGGGCGTCACGATGTGGGAGATCGAGAGTCGCGGCTCGAGCGAGAGGCGCCCCTTCTCGCCGAAGACCTCGACCCTCAGTCCGGGTCGAAACGCCCAGAAGAGGGACGGGGTCCACTGATCCTCGACGTAGAGCGTGTACGCGGCAGGCCGTTCATCGAAACCGGGTTGCGGAACTTGGTTGAACTGCTGCGTGAGGGTGAAGTTGTAGAACGCCGCCGAGACGCCGGCGTTAACCTCGTGAGTCGGCGCAGGCCTCCAATCGATGTCGGCCTTCGCGCTCAGATCGAGGAGCCGGTTCGAGAAGGTGATCGGAGTGCTGAAGATCTTCACTTCCGTGTCGCTCACGTACTCGCTCGCGGCGACCAGAAAATTACCGAAGACGCCGGGTCCGAAGACGTGGGTCCACTTGGCCGTCCCGGCTGCGTTCCCCCACCTGATATCAATGTAGGAGCCCCGGTCGAGGTCGAGCCGGAGAACGTCGCGGCCCCGATAGCCGGATAGGGCGACATTGTCGCCCGGCCCGAGCGCGCGGTTCACGCGGCCGTTCAGGTCGTAGAAGTAATAGGAGGGGATCTCGGTGCTGTCGTTCCGGATGGCGTCGAGGAGCGGATCGAGGTAGGTCCGCCGCGCCGAGAGGATCCACGAGCCGTTCTCGATCGGGCCTTCGGCCGTGAACCGCCCCGCGATGAGGCTCACGCCGCCGGTGCCGTGGAACGACTCGCGGTTCCCGTCCCGGTTCGTGACGTCGAGGACCGAACCGAGCCGGCCTCCATATTGGGCGGGGTAGGCCCCCTTGAAGAGCGCGACGTCCTTGATGGCGGTCGGATTGAAGGTCGAGAAGAAGCCGAAGGCGTGGGTCGGGTTGTAGAGGGGGATCTGGTCGAGGAGGATCAGGGTCTGGTCCGGCCCCCCTCCTCTAATGTAGAGACCGCTCGACAGGTCCGACGCCGACTGGACCCCGGGAAGGAGCTGGAGGCTTCGGATGAGGTCCTGCTCCCCCACCGCCGGGAGCCGCTGGAGCTGCTTGGCCGACAGCTCCACGAAGCCGGGGAGCCGGTCGGTCTCCTTCGGCTTTCCCCGCTCGCCCGCCACGTCCACGGGCGCGATCTGGAAGGGCGCGGGCTCCACCTCGAGATCGAGGCGCGTCGGAGTCTCCCCCAACGTTACGGTCTCGGACCGGTCGCGGTAGCCGAACGCCTTCACGCGGAGGAGGTAGGTCCCGGCGGCAATGCTTCGAAACGAGTAATAGCCCGCCTGATTCGAGAGGGTCCCGATCGGAGCGCCGGTCGCGGCGGCCGCGGCCGCGGAGTCGGCGAGTGTCAGCGAAATCCGCGCATACGATATGGACTCGCCCGCGTCCTTCGATCGGACGAACCCGTCGAGCGACGAAGCGTGCGCCGGCGCCGGGGCCGCGCTGTTGGCGGCCAGGAAGCAGGCGATGAAGGCGGCCACGAGGACGATCCGGGGGGACGGACGCACGGGGCGGAAGAGCGATCGGTTTCGATTCACGCGCTCCTAGAGTCCTCGACTCGCGCGACCGATGCAAGCGGCTTGGCGGCGCGGGGCCGGCGCGAGGCCGGCGCGAGGCCGGCGCGGCGCGGTCGCTCGGCAAACGAGAAGGCCGCCCGGCTGATCGCCAGGCGGCCTCCGAGGACGTGCCCAATCCGCGATTGTTACTTCTTCTTCGCGGCCTTCTTCTTGGCGGCCTTCTTCTTCGCCGGCATCCAGGTCACCTCCCCTCGCGTGTTATTTGTTCGACGCGTGGCCCGTTGCGAATCATCGCCGGACCCTGTCTTCCCATCCACCACCCTGCATCCCATGGAACACTTCGGCTTCCACACAAGGCAGGATTGATGCCAACTCGCTCACTTCCACCCATCGTCACGCGCTCGTTCGATGTTGATGCTTGAATTGAGTTGGAGTTAGCGCGCGTCGTTCGCGTGATTGATCATCGCGCGCGATCGATTCGACTTCGTCGCCGCGCTGTCATGAGAATGGACAGTGAACGCGCCGCGCGCGCGAATCCCATAGGCGAAACGATCAAGTGTGAGGAAAGACGACATGTCGTGAAACACGACAGCGATTTCGCGTCGCGCAATCGCTTCGATGATCGTTCACGGTGGAGTTCGCGACGTCGCGCGATCGTTTCGACTTCGCGACGCGTCGATCGGTCTACGCGCGCGCGACTCCTTCGAGTCGATGCGCGTCGAGACGTCCGATCAAACGGAGGAGTCCGTCGAGGATGGTGAGCGGATGCGGAGGACAACCGGGAACGAAGAGATCGACCGGCACCACCGACGACGCTCCGTCGCGGATCTGAGGATGACCCGCGAACGGACCGCCCGCGATGGCGCAGGCGCCGACCGCGATGACGAGCTTCGGCATCGGAACGGCGTCGTACGTCTTCCGGAGCGCGAGCGCCATGTTCTCCGAGACCGCGCCCGTCACGAGGAGTCCGTCGGCATGTCGCGGCGACGCGACGAACTGGATTCCGAACCGTCCGAGATCCCAGCCGATGGTCCCGAGCACGTTCGTGTCGGCTTCGCAGGCGCCGCACCCTCCCGCGCTCACCTGCCTGAGGCGGAGCGAGCGCCCGAAGAGCCGAAGCAGCTCCTGGTCGAGCGCCGCCGCGAGCCGGACCTGCTCCTCGCCGGGTGCGCCGAGCACCAGATCCTCCCGATTCCGCGCGGCGAGCCGGTGGTCGCGGGTCTCGACGATCGCCCCGTCCGGGCAGGCATCGACGCACCGGCCGCACGCGATGCAGCGCCCGAGGTCGAGCGCGACCGGCCCCGGCTCCGCGCGGACGATGGCGCGGGTCGGGCAGACCGGGACGCACGCCGAGCATTCGGCGGCGCAGCGCCCCCCTTCCACCCGGAGGGCGCCGCGGTGGCGGTCCGGAAGGGCCGGCGCGGGGCCGTCCGGATAGGCCATCGTCCGCGACCCGGAGCGGAGGCGAAGGAGGAGGATCTCGTGCGAAGACATGGCTAGAGGTCGAACCCCGCGTAGGAAAGGTTGAACGACTTATTGCAGAGCGGAAAGTCCGAGATCGCCTGGCCGCGGAGCGCGATCGCGAGCCCGGTCCAGTTGTGGAACGAGGGGTCCACGACCTTGTACCGGCGGAATCGGCCGGCGGAGTCGGTGATCGCCACGTGGCAGATCTCGCCGCGCCAGCCCTCCACCATCGCGACGGCGAGGTGATCGCCGCGCGGCGTCCCGGGATCGGCCCAGATCTCCCCCTCGGCCGGCGTCGCGAGCTGCTCCTCCACGAACGCGCCCGACCGCCGCGCCTCGAGCCATCGGACCCGCGCCCGCGCGAAGACGTCGCCGCCGGGCCAGAGCGAGACTCTACCGTTCTTCGGCCTCGACACGACGCTGACCTTCAGTCCGGCGCGGCTCGCGCTCAAGTACGGCTACCAGCTGGTGCCGATCCGGATCGAGCGGACCGGTCGCTCGCGCTTTCGCGTGACCCTCTTTCCGCCGGTCACGCCGGACGACGGTGAGGCCGGCGACGACGAAAAGGCGCGCCAGATGATGGGCAAGGTGACCGCGCTGTTCGAGGACTGGATAAAGGAGCGGCCGCAGGACTGGTTCTGCACCAAGCGCATGTGGCCCAAGAGCGCGCTCGCCC
>DASTON010000160.1:0-3383 GCA_035762525.1 Planctomycetota bacterium
AGTACGCGATCCGCGCGGCGCGCGAGTTCCTGGCCCGGCGCCTGCCGCTGTTCGGCATCTGCCTCGGGCACCAGATCCTCGGCCTCGCGGTCGGCGGCAAGACGCTCAAGATGAAGTTCGGCCACCACGGCGCGAACCACCCCGTGCAGGACCTCGGCACCGGTCGCGTGCTGATCACGAGCCAGAACCACGGCTTCGCGGTCGACGAGAAATCGCTGCCGGGCCTCGGGATCGAGGTGACGCACGTGAACCTGAACGACGGCACGATCGAGGGATTCCGGCACAAGTCGATCCCCGCGTTCTGCGTCCAGTACCACCCGGAGGCGGCGCCGGGCCCGCACGACTCGCGCTACCTCTTCGAGGCGTTCACGAAGCTCATGGAGCGCGCGAAGTGAGCGAATCGAACGGCCTTCCCCGCACGACCTGCGTGGTCGGCGTCCAGTGGGGCGACGAAGGGAAGGGGAAGATCGTCGATCTCCTCGCCGCGAAGGCCGACGTCGTCGTCCGCTTCCAGGGCGGCGGCAACGCGGGCCACACCGTCGTGGTGAAAGGCGAGAAGTTCGTCCTGCACCTCATCCCGTCGGGCATCCTCCACAAGGGCTCGACGTCGGTCATCGCGAACGGCGTCGTCGTCGACCCCCAGCAGCTCCTCGAGGAGATGGAGGGCCTGCGCGGGCGCGGCGTGAAGGTCGGGAAGAACCTGCTGATCAGCGACCGCGCGCACGTGGTCATGCCCTGGCACCGGCTGATCGACCAGCTGGCGGAGGGGAGCGACGCGCAGAAGATCGGAACGACCAAACGCGGCATCGGGCCATGCTACGCGGACAAGGCGGCCCGCAAGGGGATCCGCATCGCGGATCTCTACCGCCCCGAGTATCTCAAGGAGCGGTTGAAGGCCCTGACCCTGGAGAAGAGCCGGATCCTCGCGGCGCTTTACTCGGCGCCGCCGCTCGACGCGGACAAGATCTTCGGGGAGTACCGGGGTTACGCGGAGAAGATTGCGGCCCACGTCGGCGACGCCCTCGGATTCGTGAACGACGCGATCGACGCGAAGCGGCGCGTGCTCTTCGAAGGGGCGCAGGGAAGCCTGCTCGACATCGATTTCGGCACGTATCCCTACGTCACGTCCTCGAACTCCGACGCCTGCGGCATCTCGGCGGGGACGGGGGTCGCGCCCAAGAAGGTGGGCCACATCCTCGGCGTCGCGAAGGCCTATTGCACGCGCGTGGGCGAAGGGCCTTTCCCCACGGAATTGCTCGACGAGACCGGCGCGCGCCTGCGGGAGATTGGCGGCGAGTTCGGGGCGACGACGGGCCGGCCGCGGCGGTGCGGCTGGTTCGACACGGTGACCTCGCGCCACGCCGTGCGCATCAACGGGATCGACGGGCTCATCATCACGAAACTCGACGTGCTGGACCGGTTCCAGGAGATCCGCGTCTGCACGTCGTACAAGCTCGACGGAAAAACGACGCGCGAGATGCCCGTCGACTGCGAGCGCCTGACGCGGTGCCGGCCGGAGTACGAGAGCTTCCCCGGCTGGAAGAGCGACACGACGAAGGTGAAGTCGTTCCGCGATCTCCCGAAGAACGCGCGGGCGTATTTGAACTACATCGAGAAGACCTTGGGCGTGCCCGTCGTGATGATCTCCGTCGGGAAGGACCGGGAAAAAACGATTCTGAGGTAGTTTTTTCCCTGCTCCCAGCTTCGAGCTCACTGCTTCCAGCTGGGCTTCAAGCTCCTAGCCGCGAGCCCACAGCTCCAAGCTCCAAGCTCCAATCACTCCTAATTTCCAAGCTCGCGGCTCGAAGCTGGAAGTTCCCCGCAGTCAGACGCAGTGAGACCCTCGGAATCAGGGAAACAAAGGGACGGCCGGGTCCGTCAACCCTATAATTGACGGCACTTCGTTCCAAGGGAGAGCCATGCTTCGCCTCCTGCTCGCCGCCGCCCTGATCTTCCAGGCCGCTCCCCCCGTTCAAGAACCGGACAAGGCCGCCGCCGAACTCCTCCAGAAGCTCGAAGACCAGGTCATGAAGGCGAAGACCCTGCACGTCGAGTTCGAAGCCGCGCCGGCGGCCGCGGGCCGCCCGGAGAAGCTGAAAGGAGAACTGAAGATCGGGGAAAACGGGGCATTCTTCTTGACGGTGGAGGTGAACGAGAGAGCGGGGCGGGTCGAAAAACTCACGATCAAGTCAGACGGAAAGTCCATCGTAGCCGAAGGCGGTCCCCGGGGAATGGGCCGCGCGGACGTCTCGAAATGGAAGCCCGAGACGGTCCAGCGCTGCCTGAAGCGCGCGTCGAACCAGGCCAATTTCCTGGGGATGTTCCTGGTCATGGGGCGCGACAGCGACCCCGAGTCCGTGTTCGAGCAGTTCGCTCCAAAGGACGCCAAGGTCGAAGGGAAGGAAAAGGTCGGCGACGTCGAAGCCACGATGGTGTCGTTCGGGCTCGACCTCAAGGAGGGGCCCGGGGCGAACCGCATGAGCTTCAAGGTCTGGATCGATCCCTCCAAGCTCCGCGTCCTCAAGCGCGAAATCAACCTCGGCCCCGAGACCATCAACGAGACGACCACGAAGTTCGAGCTGAACGCGGCGTTTCCGCCCGACTTCTTCGAGTTCCAGAACGCGGCCATGCTCCTCGACGCGCGCACGTACCAGGCGGCGACCTCGGTGCTCCTGCACGCGCGCTACACGGGACGCCTTCCCAAGACGCTCGAGGATTTGGCGCGGCGCCCCGCGGACCTGCCCGCCGGCGTGCTGTGGCCGGAGGGAGGGTTCTGGATCGGCGGCGCGATCCCCAAGGACATTCCCTACGCGTCGGACGCGACCCACTTCACGGTGGGGGCCTTGAAGGAGCCGATTCCCGCGTACTCCCCGGTCGGGGCGCCGACGGACCGGGTGAGAAAGTTCTTCGAAGCGCGCGTGCGGATCCAACTGCTCAAGGCGGGGGCCGAAGCCTTCAGGAAGTCGTCGACGTTCCTGCCGAAGGCCCCGCAGGATCTCGTGAAGAAGCCCGACTCCGTCCGGTTCTGGCCCGACGGCGGCTGGGCGGGTGCAGGCCTCCCGTCGGATCCCTGGGGCGATCCCTTCATCATCAGGACTGAGGGATCGTTCACCGTCGGGATCGCGAAGCCCAAGGGCCGCATGCTGAAGATGTCCGACCTGACGGCGGACGAGAAGACCGGCCTGGACCTCCTGGCCCGGCCTCCGCTCGGAGAAAAGGACGCGGCGGAAGTGGACGCGCTGATCCGGCAGCTGGGCGGGGAGAAGCTCTCGGACCGTGAAACGGCGACCAAGGGAATCCTCGCCAAGGGCAGCGGCGCGCTCCACATCGTCCTGGCGGGACTCGCCCGCGAGAAGGATCCGGAGGTCGCGTCGCGACTCGCC
>DASTON010000161.1:0-4200 GCA_035762525.1 Planctomycetota bacterium
CAACGCCCCGTTGCTCCCGAACACGCGATTCCGCATTGAAAACAACGCTCACGTAACCCCCCCACACTCAATCACTTCGATGTGAGATTTCTGGCACGCCCCGTGCAAAGTGTCGCAGTCATGCTAGACCGATGGCTGCGCGCCTTGCGACCTTCAGCCGGCCCCGCCGAAAACGGTGAGCCGGGCCTGCCCGCCGAGATCGTGCTCTCGATTCCCCCCGCGCTCCGCGAGCATCTCGAAGGCGGCCCGCCGCTCCTGCGGACGTACGACGCCTTCGCGCGACTCTTCTCGTCGGCGAAGAAGTCCCTGAAGATCTTCGTCCCCTACGTCGACCCCAGCTTCACCGCCCTTGTCGCCCTGACCCAGGCGCCGGTGCGCGTGCTCACGACCGCCGGCGAAGGACGCGGCTCGCGCGCCAGCCCGGTCCTCGAACGATGCGCCACGATCCGCGACGTCGCGGTGCGGTATCTCTCCGAGCGGCGCGACCGCGCGCTCCTCTACCAGATGCACGCGAAGATGTTGATCTCCGACGGCGCGCGCGCCTACGTGGGATCGGCCAACATGACCGACACCAGCATCCACTACAACCTCGAGCTCGGCCTCTTCCTCGAACACCCGGAGGTGGTGCGCCGCCTCGAGCGCCTCTTCGACGTGCTGTTTGATCGGGTGGGCGTGCCATCCAGGAATCTCTGACCGAGGACTCGATGCCCGTTTCTGGAGTCTGATGTCTGAAGTCTGAGAACTACACCCAATGCTAAATGACGTCCTCTTCGACCGCGTTGGAGTCCCGTCTCGCAATCTCTAACGGTAGAAGAAGTCGCTTGCGCCGGTGTCGTACAATCGTCGGAGGTTCCGACGGAGAGACAGAAGGGCGTATCGCGGGCCTGGCGACGACGATCATAAGGAATTGGTAAGGAGCGGTCGTATGCCGATCAAGCTACTCCCCGCGGAGGCTCATCAGTACAAGGGAGAATGGGTCGCCCTTACGACCGATGAGACGCGGGTTGTCGGCCATGGCAAGACACCTGAAATCGCCTTAAAGATGGCAAACGAGGCGGGCGTGAAGTCTCCACTCTTGGTCTTCATGCCGGTCTCTTGGCCGAAATGGCTGGTCGTCTAGCGATGCCACGACTCGATTTCCCTTATAGAGGGCTCGAAGAGAGCGGACGCAATTACCCCAAAATTCCGATGGTCCTCTTCAATCCGGAAGACTCCGCCAAGCAAACGCGAATACTCGGACTGGTGGACACCGGAGCAGATATCACGATGTTGGATTCTGCCTTGATGCTCCCGCTTGGAATGGAAACGGATCAACCCGCGGATGCGCCGCTGGGAGGAATCAACACCGAGGCCCCCATCAAGGGATGGGAGCGGACGTTGATCATCGGGCTGGGCACCGACACATCACCCGAGCTGTTCCACCCGAATGGACTTGATCCCGTTCCCGTGATTTTCGTGGAGAAGCCGAATCCACAACTCATCGGACGCACCAACTTCCTGGATCGATGCCAGCTCACCTTCAATTCATGGGTCGGCCGACTGACGCTCGAGTTCTAGCCCGAACTCCGACGGACCCCCTCCTCTCCGGCTGATGGCTGAAAGCTGATGGCTGATAGCTGAGACCTGCTTGTTATGATTGGACCCGATGCCGCGAAAGCTCCTTGGTTTGCTTGCGCTCTCGTTTCTGTCGGGATGCGTCGCTCCCCCGCTGGAGCCGACGCGGGTCGGGCGGATCACCCAGATCGTCGAGAAGCACCTCGCCCGCTCCAAGGCGCCGGGACTCGTCATCGGCGTCATCGAGGGCAAGAAGCAGTCCGTCCTCGGCTTCGGACGGGTGTCGCTGAAATCCGAGGAGAAGCCCGGCGCCGAAACCGTCTACGAAATCGGCTCCATCACCAAGGTCTTCACGACCTTTCTCCTGGCCGCGCTGGCCCAGGAGGGGCTGGTCGGGCTGAACGACCCGATCCGCGTCCACCTCCCGAAGGACGTCACCGCGCCCCGCAGCGACAACAAGGAAATCACGTTCACCCACCTCGCGACCCACACTTCCGGCCTGCCTCCGGTGCCCGCCAACCTGCCGGCGTTCACCGAGGATCCGTACGCCAACTACGGCGCGGACCGGCTCTACGACTACCTCAGGGCCACGAACCGGCTGAAATACCCCGTCGAGTCAAAGTACGAGTACTCGAACCTGGGCATGGGGCTCCTCGGGCACCTCCTCGAGCGCGCGTCGACGATGACCTATGAGGAGCTGGTCGTCCAGCGCATCGCGAATCCCCTCGGGATGCGCGACACGAGGATCACGCTCACCGAGAGCATGCAGGCCCGGCTGGCGTGGCCCTACGACGTCCACGGCAAGCCGGCCCACGGCTGGAACTTCCGCGCCCTCGCCGGCTGCGGAGCGCTGAGATCGACCGTCAGGGACCTGCTCCGGTTCGCGGCGGCCAATCTCGGCCAGGGCGACCCCCGACTCACCGCGGTCCTGGCGTCGTGCCACGCCGTCCGGCTGAAAGAGGACGTCTTCCCGGACCGGCTCCGCGTCGGCCTGGGTTGGCATCACAGTCCGCTCCGCGCGGGCGGCAAGTGGGTGATCTGGCACAACGGCGGGACCGGCGGCTACACGTCCTTCCTCGGCTTCGCCAAGGAGACGGGCACCGCGGTCGTCGTGCTCACGAACAGCGGCCCCTCGATGGAGCGTGACAAGCCAAGCGCGGCCGACCAGATCGGCATGGAGGTGCTGGAGTACCTCAATCCCTGAGCAGGCCCGCCAGGTCCGCGAATCGCGAGATCGTGAAATCCGCCCCGTCCAGCTCGCCGGGAACCGAGTAGCCGTACGTCACCGCGCAGCACTTGATGCCGGCCGCCCTCGCGGTCGCGAGATCCACGCCGCTGTCCCCCACGTGAAGCGCGCGCGACTTCGCCGCTTTGAACTGGCCCAGCGCCTCGAGGATCGACGCAGGATCGGGCTTGCGAGGCAGCCGCCCTTCCCCGCCATAGATCGCGGCGAAGAGCGGGCCGATGCCGAGCCCCTCCACCAGCTTGCGCGACATGTCCTCGGGCTTGTTCGTGATCATGACGCGCGGAATCGAAATCGCTTCGAGCGTCTCGCGGACGCCGGGATAGAGCGTCGTGCGATCCATCAGGTGCGCGCGGTAGTGCTCCCTCAAGCCCGCATGGATGCGCTCGCGCTTGGGATGCGTCGGCCCGATCGTGCGGTCGAGGAGCACCGGCACGCCGCCCCCGATCGCCGCGATGATCTGCTTCTCGGGAAGCTCCGGCTCGCCCACGCGCTTCAGCGCCCAGTTCAGAGACGCCGCGATGTCCGCGCCGGAATCGACGAGCGTGCCGTCGAGATCGAGGAAGAGAATGTCGAACCGCATGGGGCAAGACTATACAGCTTCCAGCTCCTCAAGCTCCCAGCTCCCTGCTGGGCTCCAGGCGGCGAGCTTCCAGCCGACAGCTCCGGAGCTTCAGGCTCCGAAGCTGCTGGCTTGCGGCTCGAGGCTCGAAGCCCAGCTGGAAGCAGGAAGCCATGAAGCTTGATGCTGACGAAAACCGCGGCCATAATCTGCGACATGCACGAGCCGTGGAAGGACGTCGCCCAGCTGAAATCGGAACTCGCGGGTTGCCTTTCGTTCGAGCCCGCGGGCGTGCAAGTCACCAACGAGCGCGAGTTCGTCGACAAGAAACTGGACGCCCTCGTCGCGACGGCCGTCTTCGGCGCGGACGCGGCGACCAAAGATGCCGCCCGCTGGACGATCCGCGCCGCCTCGAACGCCCTTGGAGCCGTCTCGTCGTCGATCCAGGGCCTCTACGACGCCATCGCCGCCGGCAAGGCGTCCGGCTTCACCGTCCCCGCCCACAACATCCGCGGCCTCGTCACCGACAAGGCGCGCGCGATCTTCCGCGTCGCGAAGGAGTTCGATGCCGGCGCGTTCATCTTCGAGATCGCCAAGAGCGAGATGGGCTACTGCGAGCTAAAGCCCGCCGAGTACGCTCCCTGCATCCTCGCCGGCGCGATGAAAGAAGGATGGCGCGGGCCCGTCTTCATCCAAGGCGACCACTTCCAGTTCGCGATGAAGGATTACCAGAAGGACCCGGTCGCGGTCACCGACGGGATCAAGAAGCTGACGCGCGACGCCATCGCCGCGGGCTTCTTCAACATCGACATCGACTCCTCCACGCTCGTCGTCCTCGAGC
>DASTON010000162.1:0-9018 GCA_035762525.1 Planctomycetota bacterium
GAGGGGGACGGCAGGGCCGACCGCACCGCCAGCGGCACGATCGTGGGCGGCGGCAGCATGAGCTACGACTCGGGGCTCTTCGCGGACGCGCTCCGGGCGGCCATCGAGAAGATGCTCGACGAGATGATCGACAAGGCGGAAAGGACCGGTAAATAGCCATGACGACGATCGCGCTGATCCTGTCCATCGCCGCGCTGCAGGAGCCCTCCTTCACGAAAGAGGACGTCCTCAAGCTCTCGAAGGCGGGGATGGGAGACGAGGTGATCCTGGCGAAGATCGACCAGGAGAAGCGCGCGCTCTCGTTCACGGCGGAGGACCTGGCCTCGCTGAAGGCGGCCGGAGTGTCGGAGAAAGTGATCGCACGCCTCGCCGAGTTGACGAGCAAGCCCGCCAAGGCCGCGGAGGGCTCGAAGTCCGTGCTCCTGCGCAACCTGTCCCACCGCGCCGTGAGCGTGTCCATCAAGGAAGGGGACCGGCTCATCAATTTCAGCACGCGGAATGGGACGGCCCTTCCCCAGGGCGGATCGCTCGACCTGGCGGCGCCGGCGGGGGAGTACTCGATCGCGATCGAGGGATGGCCGACGACGGAGCGCGTGCGGGTGCCGGAGTCGGGCTCGTGCTCGCTGACCGTGCGCGGCGCGGAGACGGAGTACATCGATCTCCAGACGATCGTGGCGGAGGACGGGGACGGCCGCCGGGTGGTGATCCTCCACAACCAGGGGAAGGTGACGCGCGGCCAGGCGATCCGCCCCTCGGCGGCGCGCGCGCCCGCGGCCTTCTGCGGCCCGGAGTGGTCGTACTATCCCTACGTGCGCGACACGGTGCTCATCGGCGCGGGCGTGGGCGCTTTCATGAGCCACCACCACCACGGACGCCGCACTCGCGTTTGGATTATCGGATGTTGGGGGTGGAGATAGCGTTGCTCCCAGCCCCAAGCTCCGGAGCTCCCAGCGGGGCTTCAAGCTTCGAGCTTCAAGCCCACAGTTCCAAGCTCCGGAGCTTCGAAGCTTGGAGCCTCTGGCTCGTAGCTTGGAGCTTGAAGCCCAGCTGGGAGCAGGTGGCTAGAAGCTGGTAGCTATGAGTTCTCTTCCTTCGGGCTACACCGGTCCCGTTCCCATCTTCCCTTTGCCTACGTTGGTCCTGTTCCCGCACACCGTCGTTCCGCTTCACATCTTCGAGCAGCGGTATCGCGCGATGGTCGCGGACGCGCTCCAGGGCGACCGGCTGATCGCGATGGCGCTCCTGAAACCCGGATGGGAGAAAGACTACGAGGGGGCGCCGCCCGTACACGATGTGGTCGGGGTGGGGAAGATCCTGCGCGACGAGAAAACCGAGGACGGCCGGTACAACATCCTCCGCGAGGGCGTCGCCCGCGCGCGCATCGAGGAACTCCTGCCGCCCAATCCGTACCGCCGGGCGAAAGTGCGGGTGCTCTCCGAAGCGCTCGCGAAGGAGACGCCGGGTCTCGATCGCGTGCGGCTCGGGCTGCTCGCGATCTATGCCAGCCTGCTCCGGGAGCCGCGCGCGCCCGTCCCCCCCAGCCTGTCGCTCGGCACGATCTGCGACCTGCTCGCGGCGCTGCTCGACGTCGAGGTCGCGGAGAAGCAGGCGATCCTCGAGGAGCTGGAACCCTCCGCCCGCGCCGCGCGCACGATCGAGATGATCAAGAAATCGCCCCACGCGGCCCGCCCCGTCGTCTCCGGCCTGCGCGACATCCTGAAGAACGCCTGGCCGCCGGACTCATCCTCGAATTGATGAGCCATGGCTAATCAGGTTTCCGCACGCCCGGCCAGGAACAGGGCGCGATTCCTTGTCGGCATTGCGGGCTGTCTCCTCCTTTCTTTGGGTGTCTTTCTCCCTTTTTGGAAGGTCTCGTTTTTCCAGGGCGAGAGGACGTTAGCCTTCATTGGCAAAGGGCGGGGGGACGGGCTCTTCATCCTGGTTCTAGTACTCATCTCGTTCCGGCTCGTAGTTCGCGGCTCCTACGGGGGACTCTGGCTGACCGCTGCGGCCAGCCTCGGACTCCTGATCTGGGTTTTCCAAAGGCTTGAAGTTCACACGAACCGGATGCTCGATCAGGCCACCGAACGCGCGGGCCATTCTGCGAGGGATGTTCCAGCGCACATCATGAATCCGGGTAGTCCGGTGTGGGTGGGTTGGATCGTGATGGCTGCGGGTGCGGCCTTGCTCTTGGTGTGCGCGGCCTGGCCCTCCCGCCGGACCTCCGCCCATTGAAGTGCGGATGTGCTGCCGTGCTGACGTGCTGCAGTATCCGAACGGAAGCGCCGCAAGATTTCCACACGCCGGCATTCCACCTCGGCTCGTGACCTCGGACTCTTCGGCTTCGGACTTCGGCCGTCGGACCTGGGACGCAGGACTCTTCATCACGGTAGCACCGCAGGACCGCAAGACCGCCGCACCTCGGCTATACTGGCCGACCCTATGACGACGACGCTGTGGGACCGCCTCGAGCCGCACCTCCTGCAGGTGCAGGCGCCGGCGCAGTACATCGGCGGCGAGTGGAACTCGATCCGCAAGGACTGGGACTCCGTCCAGATCCGCGCGGCGATCGCGTTCCCGGACGCCTACAAGATCGGGATGTCCCACCTCGGGCTCCAGATCCTGTACGGGATGATCAACGCCCGGCCCGACGCCCTGTGCGAGCGCGTCTTCGCGCCGTGGCCCGATCTCGAAGCGAAGATGCGCGCGGACGGCATCCCGCTCTTCACCGTCGACGGCCACCGCCCGGTGCGCGACTTCGACCTCCTGGGGTTCTCGCTCCAGGCGGAGCTTTCCTACACGAACATCGTCAACATGCTCGATCTCGCGGGGATCCCGATCTGGCAGGCGGAGCGGTCGGACCGCGATCCGCTCGTCGTCGGAGGCGGCCCGAACGGTTCTTATCCCGAGCCGGTCGCGGACTTCTTCGACGTCATCGTCCTCGGGGACGGCGAAGACGCGACGCTCCGGATCCTGGACCTCCAGCGCGAGATGCGCGCCGGCGGCGCCGGCCGTACCGAGATCCTGCGGGCGATCGCGGCGCAGGTCCCGGGCGCGTACGTCCCGTCGCTCTACGAGATCGCGTACACGCCGGAAGGATTCGTCGCGTCGATCAAGGCGGTCGGCGGGGCCCCGGAACGCGTGAAGAAGGCGGTCGTCCCGTCGCTTTCCGACGCCTACTTCCCCCTGAAGCCCATCGTGCCGTTCGCCGAGGTGGTCCACGACCGGATCAACCTCGAGATCATGCGCGGCTGCCCGCACAAGTGCCGGTTCTGCCACGCCGTCAACTTCAAGAACAAGCTCCGCTTCCGGCCGGTCGAGCAGCTCGTCGACCAGGCCGAGGCGGTCTACGCGAACACGGGCTACGACGAGGTGGCGCTGACGTCGCTGTCGAGCGGCGACTATCCGCACATCCACGAGCTCATGACCCGGCTGAACGCGCGATTCAAGTCGCGGCGCGTGGGCGTGTCGCTGCCCTCGCTCCGGATCGACGAGAAACTGGCGGAGCTGCCGGCGCTGCTCAAGGGCGTGCGCCACAGCGGGTTCACGGTCGCGCCGGAGGGCGGCACCGAAGCCCTGCGCAAGATCATCCGCAAGCCGATCAAGGACGAGGACCTTTACAACACGGCGCGCGCGGCCTTCAAGGAGGGGTGGAACCACCTCAAGCTCTACTTCATGATCGGGCTGCCGGGCGAGACCGACGAGGACATCCGCGGCATCGTCGAGACGGCGAAGCGCGTCTCCGAGACGGCGCGCGAGACGAAGGGACGGCGGGCGGACGTCAACGTCACGATCTCGCCCTTCATTCCGAAGCCGCACACTCCATTCCAGTTCGCGAAGCAGCGGGATTTCGAATACGTGCTCGGCGTCGAGCGGCGCCTCGCGTCCCTGGCGCGCGGCTCGAGGGTCCGCCTCAAGATGCACGACCCGCGGTCGAGCTACGTCGAGGGCGTCTTCGCGCGCGGGTCGCGGAAGCTCGCGAAGGCCGTCGTCGCCGGCGTGAAGGCGGGATGCCTCTTCGACGAGTGGCGCGAGTACTTCAACTTCGACCGGTGGATGAAGGTGTTCGATTCGGTCGGCATCAATCCGGACGACTACGCCCGGCGCGAGATCCCGCAAGAGGAAGTCCTGCCGTGGGACCACATCGACGTGGGCACGTCGCGCGAGTACCTCTACCGCGAGTACCGGTACTGCCTCGACGCGGTGGCCGAGCGCGCGAAGTCGGGCTCGACGGAAGCCCCGGACCCGGTGGTCGTGAACGAAAACTTGAGCGCTCCAAGGTTGAATGAGCATCACCCGCTTGAATCCGAAGACTACTAGGACGATTGACGATTAACGATTGACGATTAGAGGACGGCCCGCGATCTCGAATCGTCAATCGGAAATCACTCGGTTGGCGGTCCGGTTGCCTGGACAGCTACGACTCCCTAAGATGTGCGACCCATGTTGAAGAAACTCGCCGAATACCTGGACCGCGAAGTCGAAATCTGGACCCAGGAGAATACCGAGCCCTGGATGGGCATTCTTAAGGAAGTGACTCCCGAGTTCGTGACGCTCGACATCGACCAGATCGAGACGCTCATCGTCCCCGGCAAGATCGTCGCCTTCCGGCTGTCGGAAGGGGAGCAGGGAGCAGGCGGGTCCGGCGAACCGGAAGAAGGGACTTAGGTTGGCGATGTTGTTGATTCCGGATTTGGGATTTCCGATTTCGGGCGGGCCGCAATCGCACATCGTCAATCGCAAATCGCCCGGTTCAGGGGTTCAAGCTCGATGATTCGTAAACTCTCGTTGGCCGTCACCGCTGCGCTTCTGCTGTCCGCGTTCACGTGCAGCAAGCAGTTCCACACGGACATGCCCGACCAGGTCGTGCCGCCGCCGAGCGCGAAGCAGCTGGACGCCTGGCAGGCCGACTTCAAGGCCGGGACGTCGTGGAGGGGGGATCCCAAGCGCGTCGCGCACGTGGAAATCCAGAATCATCTCGACGTGCCGTGGAAAGGCGAGGCGTACGATGCGGCGAGGTATGAATTCACGGACAACAATCCGGACAAGCCCCAGTGGGGCAGCTATGTCATCCGGCGCTACCGCGAGATCAACGGACGCGGCGTGAGCTACCAGGTCCAGGTCTCGCGTCATAGGGACGTGTGGTATGCGCGCGTCGTGCGCCACTATTACACGACGGACATGGACCATCCGGCGCTCCGTGATAAGGAAACGCGGCGTCATTAGGAAAACCCATGGCTGACACCGAACAGGTCATCATCGTCGGATCGGGCCCGGCCGCCTACACGGCCGCACTCTATACGAGCCGCGCCAACCTGAAGCCGCTCGTGATCGAGGGCGAGGCGGACTCGTCGAAGCGGACCGACCTCCCCGGCGGCCAGCTCATGATCACGACGGACGTCGAGAACTACCCCGGCTTCCCCGAGGGCGTCGAAGGCCCGAAGCTGATGGAGCTCATGCGGAAGCAGGCCGAGCGGTTCGGGACGCGGATCGAGACGGCGTGGGTCGACGCGGTCGATTTCAAGAAGCGCCCCTTCACGCTCCGCGCGGGGGACCGCTCGTGGACGGCGCGCGCCGTGATCCTGTCGACGGGGGCGGGCGCGAAATGGCTCGGGATCCCGTCGGAGAAGGCGCTTCTCAACCGCGGCCTCTCGGGCTGCGCCACGTGCGACGGCGCGCTTCCGATTTTTCGCAACAAGCATCTCGCGGTCGTCGGCGGCGGCGACACGGCGATGGAGGAGGCGACCTTCCTGACGCGGTTCGCGTCGAAGGTCTCCGTCGTCCACCGCCGCGACCAGCTCCGCGCGTCGAAGATCATGCAGGAGAAGGCGAAGAAGAATCCCAAGATCGAGTTCGTGTGGAACTCCGAGGTGTCCGAGGTGCTCGACGCCAAGGCGGGCCGGGTCACGGGCCTCCGGCTCCGCGACGTGAAGTCGAAGAAGGAATCGACGCTCGACGTGGGAGGAGTCTTCATCGCGATCGGCCACGAGCCCAACACCGCGCCGTTCCGGGGCCAGATCGACCTCGATGAACGCGGCTACGTGAAGGTGACGCGCGGGTCGTACACGAGCGTCGAGGGAGTCTTCGCGGGCGGCGATTGCGTCGACCACGTCTACCGGCAGGCGGTCACGGCGGCGGGCATGGGGTGCATGGCGGCGATCGATGCCGAGCGATGGCTCGAAGCCCAAGAACAGCTCTAAGCCATAAGCTCTAAGCTTAAAGCCAAAGCCCGTACGGGCTCTTTCTGGCTTAGAGCTTAAAGCTTAGAGCTTAAAGCTGCGGAGCAACATCATCAGCGCGCCGCCCGTCGCGAGGATCACGCAGCACGGGACGATCATCCGCCGGATCGGGCTCATCAAGTCCGCCCTGAAGTAGCGCGTCGACACGACGAGACACGAGTGCAGGGGCGAGAGCAGCATCCCGCAGAACCCCGCCGAGAACGCGAGCGCGATGACCGGCAGGGGATTCTCCATCACCCCGGGGTAGCCGAGCAGCAGCGGGAACGTCGTCGAGACGTAGACGATCGTCATGCCCGAGAAGAAGGCGACGACCGCGGGCAGGGCGACCGCGAGAAATTCGAGGGGAAGGCCCCACGACACGAAGAGCGACGAGATCCCCGCGATCGCTCCGGACCGGAGCATCATCGCGCTGAAGATCACCGCGCCGTATCCCATCAGCATCATGTCGAGCACGGACGGGGAAAAGAGCGTCTTCAGGACCTGGGCGCCCTTCAGGTGTCCCGCGAGGAGATGCCACGAGGCGGCGAAGAGCAGCCCGGCGGCCGCCGCGAGGGGAAGGCTGGCCGCCGTCGCTCCGTAGATTCCGAACAGGATGAGGAGCGGGAAGAGCCCGAACAGGGCGCCCAGCGCGGCCCGGCGTCGCGATCCGTTCTCCTCCTCGCGCGGCTGCCTCGGTCCGAGGAATCCAAGTCCGGCCACGATCGCGGCGATGGCGATCGGGAAGAGCGCGAGCGTCAGGATCTTCACCTCCCGGTGGATGAGCTGGGCGCAGAAGATGACGCTGGTGTAGATCGGGCAGACGCATTCCCAGACGTGGCGGTACCAGTAGTTGACGAGCGCCTTGTCTTCGGCCGCCAGGGAGTTGCCGGCGCTCTGCTCGACCATCGGCGCCGAGAAGAGCGCGCCTCCGGGCATCGGCAGGAGGCCGATGATGGCGGGAAGCGCCGCGAGGACGACGCGCGGCCGACGAAGCCAGGCCTTGAACGAGGCCGTCAAACGGGCCATCTCCCCGGACGCCTGCATCACCATCGTCAACCCGACGATGAGGCCCATCGCCGCGACGAACCGGATCGTCGAGGAATCGAAGAGGACCGAATCGAGCCCGCCCCCCAGCTCCAGGCCGATCCACGGGAACGACTTTCCCATGAGCAGGGCGATGGCGACGCCGCCCGCGGCCAAGGCGATCCCGATGGGGAATTTCTTGCGGATGACCCAGACGACGGCGGCGAAGACGAGGGCGACCTTGAGAAACGTCAGCGCGTCGTTCATGGAGTGAGGTTCGACCCTAGGGATAGTGGCGTCGGCGGTACGATTCAACAGACCGAAGGAATGCGCGGTCCACTTCCCCGTACGCCTTGCAGAATCTCATCCGCTCGGTGCGCGTCAGCAGCTTCACCGCGCCCTTCGCCAGGCACGCGAAATCCCGCACCTTCGCCTGGTCGGGCATCAGCCGGTTGCGCCAGATGTGGGCGAACGGGACGTCGATCACCCAGAGCGCATACCCGGCCCGCTCCTTCGAGAGCAGCAGGTTCTTGAAGAACGCCGTGTGGAGAAACCACTCCGCGTCGTGGCACCGGCGCAGCGAGTGGGCGAACGCCGTGATCAGCTCGCGCCGCTCTTTCCGGGCCGGCAGGGGGAAGGGGGATTTCGACGGGTCGACCGCCAGCTCGCGGAGATCGATCGCGTTCTCGACCGCCTCCGTCGCGAGGAACGAGTCGGTGAGGAATCCGAAGACCCGCGTCTCGCCGTACGCGACGGGCCGGGGGACGCGCATGCCCAGCTTCGAGAGGCCGACCAGGTTCTCGTACTCGCGCCGGACCCGCGCCGGAATGAAGAAGGTCCGCAGGCGGACGAGCCCGGGATAGTGGTAGGTCTTGATGTAAAGGTGCGCGGTCGAGCCCGCGTGGGGGATCCGCACTTCCGCGACGCGGCTCCGGCCGCCGTCGCCCGGCGCCCACTTCGCGGCCGCGTCGGCGGGGGTCGCGATGCCCTGCGCCCGGAGGGTCGGCTCGTACTCGGGTTGGACGACGAGCCGATTACCGTGGAACGGCACCGGTCGACTTTCTCAGGATCGCGTAGTGGTGGCCGGAAAAGAGCCGGGCGAGGGGGAAGGTCCGGATCAGTTCCAGCCCCGCCGTCCGCGCGACGTCGCGCAGTTCGCCCGTCGTCATCGTGATCTTCGGCCGTTTCCGGTTCCACAGCCTCCGGATCCGCCGCAGGATGTTCTTCACGGACCAGGTGTGGAAGAACGTCATGACGACCCAGTCGCGGCTGACGCGGCCGAGTTCGCGGATGAACCGGTCGCGCTCCGCCGTCTCCGGGATGTGGTGGGTGAGGCGCGCCGAGAAGACGCAGTCGAACACACCGGTCTTGTAGGGGATGTGGAACGCCGACGCCTGGACCAGGTGCGGCTTCCACTCGGCGAGATTCTCGCGGGCGAGCTTCAACATCTCGCGCGACACGTCGGTCTCGACCCAGCGCCGGCCGAAAGGCTGGATCGTCCGGAAGAGGCGGCCCGTGCCCGACGGCAGGTCGAGCACGCGGTCATGGGATCCGACGACGCCGAAGATGCGCTGGAGCAGCTTGCGCTCGCGCTTGTCGGAGAGGCGCTTGATCGCCTCTTCCTCGTACTTGACGTTGTAGCTGTCCGCGCCCGCCTTGCTCTGGTACTTCTCGATGACCCGGCGTTCCATCGTCCAGATTGTAGATTGTGGATGGAGGATTGTGGATTGTCGATTGTGGATTGGACCCGCCCAACCTACATGTCGGGTCGTCTAAC
>DASTON010000163.1:0-6616 GCA_035762525.1 Planctomycetota bacterium
GGACGGGGCCGGGTCCGAGGAACTGCGCTTCCTGGCGCCCGGCGAAGGCGGGCGCACCCACGGCGACGGCGCCCGCCGCCGCGCCCAGCCCGCTGAGGAATCCTCGCCGCGATACTTCGGGACCGCTACGGCTTCTCGGCCTGCTCGGCTTCTTCGGCATGCTCTTCCTCGCCCGCGGGTCCGCCCCTCCTGCGTTGCCGGATGACGGAGGCCGCGATGGACACCGCGATCTCCGCCGGCGTCTGCGCGCCGATCGGCGCGCCGAGGGGGGCTTCCACCCGCGCAAGTTCCGCGTCGGACACTCCGCGCGCTTTCAGCCGGTGGAACATCTCGCGCTTCTTCGTCGCGCTGCAGATCAACCCGATGTAGCCGGGGAAGCGCTTCACCGCTTCGCTCAGGATGGCCGTGTCGAGGTGGTGGGAATATCCCAGGATCAGGAGGTGCGTGTAGCGCCCGAGGTCCTCGCGTCCGAAGAAGTCCTCCGGCTTCGCGACGAAGAGCCCGCGCGCCTCGGGAAACCGGTCGCGCGCGGCGAACTCCGGGCGGTCGTCGAGCACGGAGTACGCGTATTCGAGGGGGACCAGCGCCTTCGCGACGGCGAGGCCGACGTGGCCTCCCCCGCAAATGAGGACATGGGGAAGTTGGGGAACGATTTCAACCACGATTTGAACCGTCCCTCCGCAGAGACTGTCGAGGCCCCCGTCCTTGTAATACATCAGATCGAACGAAAAGATCCCGCCTTTTTTCCCGGCGAGGCATTTCCGCGCGAGGGCTTTTGTTTTTTCCTCGAGGCCGGCGCCGCCGACCGTGCCGATCTGGCGGCCGTCCGAGAGGACGATCATCTTCGAGCCTTCCTTGCCGGGCACGCTGCCGCGCGAGGAGGCGACGGTGGCGATCGCAAACTCGGTCCCGGCGTCCATCAACCGGAGCGCTTCTTCCAGGATCGTGCGGCTCATGCCTGTCCTTCCTTGGCCCGGCGGCGCGTCGTTTCGCGACGCTCCCACTCCTCAAGGCAGCGAGCGTAGTCTTCCGGCGTGTCCATGTCCATGAGGATCGCCGCGGTCGGAATCTCGACGTAGGCGATTCGCCCCGGGTGGAGGTCCAGGACCTTGCGCGCCGGCGTGTCGGGGGGAAGCCCCAGGAGCTCGTCGCGCATCGAGACGTCGAAGAGGACGGGGTGGCCGCGCTTGAGATTGTAGGACGGCACGAAGATCTGCCGCTCCTGGCGGCGGCGGCGGTACTCGGCGACGATCGGGTCGATTTCGGCCGAGGTGATCAGCGGATGATCGGCCGGAAAGAGGAGGAACGCCCCGGCGTCCTGGGGCAGCGCGCGGAGGCCGGTCTGGAGCGACGACGTCTGGCCCTTTTCAAAGGCGTGGTTCTCGACCACCAAGGCGCCGCCGAACTTCACGCTCTTCCGGATCTCCGCGGCGGCGCACCCCAGGACCACGATGCGCTGTAGCCCAGACTGGCCGCAGGCCTCGAGGACCAGCTCGAGCGCGGGGCGGCCGCCGAACGGGCAGAGGGGTTTCGGCCGGCCCATGCGGCTCGACTCGCCGGCGGCCAGCACGATCGCGGCGATCTCCACGGGGGCTACCCTTCGACTTCGCTCAGGGTAGGCGGCTGAAGCTTCATGTCGGGCCGCCTACACTCTTTCGTCGATCTTCAGGAGCCGGTCGAGGCTGGCTTTCCCCCCTCCGGTGATCAGCAGGCTCGACGACATGATGAGGCACGTGAAGGCCTTCATGCCGTCGCCGAAGATCTGGCCGCCGTGCGCGACGAAGAGCGCGACCAGCATGATGACCATGAGCGTGGCCGCCGCGTAGCGCGTGATGAGGCCGATGCCGACGAGGAATCCCCCGCCGAGCTCGCCGATGCCCGCGAGCGACGCCATCAGGATCGGCAAGGGCAGGTCGAGCTTCCCTTCCGGCGGCGGCCCGAAGTAGATCGCGGTCTTCTCGAGGCCGAATCCGCCCCAGACCCCGAAGATCTTTCCCATCCCCTGATGGATGAAGATCGCGGCGAGGGCCAGCCGGATCAGGAGCGGGGTGTACTCTTCGATGCCGCCGAAGACTTTTCCGAGCATGGGGTGATTATACGGGACGGCGACGGATGGCGGAGGCTTGCCCTGAGCGAATCCGCGAAGCGGATGAGTCGAAGGGAACGATGACGGATGACGAGGCCGGGGACCGCGGACCGTGGACGGACCGTGGACTGGCGACTGGGGACGGTGGACTTCGTTTCTAATCGACGGGCGCCGGGGAGCCGGCTTTCTGGACGTACGCGCCGGGGTCGCTGATTTCGAGCATGCGCTCGATGGCGCGGCGGGCGCGGCGGGCGATGGGCTCGGGGACGATCACTTTGAACTCGAGGTCTTCCAGCGAATTGAGGACCTTCTCGAGATCGTTCAGCTTCATGAACTCGCAGAACGCCTCCTCGGCCGCGGGATAGAACGTCTTGTCCGGATTCTCGCGCTGGAGGCGGTGCAGGATCCCGACCTCGGTGCCGACGATGATGTCCTTCGCGGTCGATTCGCGCGCCGCCTTCACAATCCCCTCGGTGGAGACCACCTTGTCGGCGAGCGGCATGCAGCTCGTCAGGCATCCGCACTCGGGGTGCATCAGGAACTGCGCCCCCGGGTGATCCCGCTTCAGGCCGACGATCCGCTCGGTCTTGATCTTGTTGTGCGCGTGGCAGTACCCCGGCCAGAGGTGCATTTTCCGGCCGGTCTTCTTTTGAAGGAACGTGCCCAGGAACTGGTCGGGACAGAACAGGATTTCCTTGTCCTCGGGCACCGCCTCGATCACCTTCTGCGCGTTCGTCGACGTGCAAATGTAATCGCTCTCCGCCTTCACGTCCGCGGTGCAATTGATGTAGCTGACGACGACCGCGCCCGGATGTTCGGCCTTCCAGCGCCGGAGGCTCTCGCCGGAGATCATCGCCGCGAGCGAGCAGCCCGCCTCCTTGTCCGGAATGAGGACGAGCTTGTCGGGATTCATGATGGCCGCCGTCTCGGCCATGAAATGGACCCCGCAGAAGACGATGACCTTCGCGTCGGTCTTCGCCGCCTGCTGCGTCAGCCCCAGGGAGTCGCCCGTGAAGTCCGCGATGTCCTGGAGCTCGCCCCGCTGGTAGTTGTGGGCGAGGATGACCGCCCGGCGCTCCTCCTTGAGCCGCCGGATGTCCCCGACGAGGCCCCGGGTCTCTTCCGCCGTGCGCGCCATGGTTCCCTTACTTAGTGTCGAATCTACACTAACTAAACCGTACCGGAGGGTCCCCGGAAAGTCAAGCAAACGCGGCCCCCGGGCCGGTGTAGAATGACGCCATGTTCGAGGCGTGGTCGATGACGGCCCGGCGCGTGGCCGACGCGGCCCTCATGGACGCCGTCCGCCGCCGCTGCGCCTTCGTCGAGCCCGTCCACTTCCTGGTCGCCGTCTTCAACGAACGGGACGCGGGGGCCAACCGCTGGCTGCGCGAGGAGGCGAAACTCGACCCGCCCCGCTTTCCGCCCGAGCTGGAGCCCCACCTCCGCGGCGTTCCGACCGACAAGCGCTATGCCAAGTACAGCCAGGTGACCGAGGAGGTGCTGCGGTTCGTCGCCCAGCAGGCCGCCGGCCGCGAGCGGCGGACGAGCGGAACGATGGACCTCCTGCTCGCGATCTGCCGCCAGGAGCGCGATCCCGCCAACGTGTATTTGAAGAACTACCACGTCGGCGTCCGCCGGGTCGAAGCGGCGATCGAAGGCGGGCACTTCAACGACCGCTAACGGCGGTTCCCAGTGGCCAGTTGCCGGTTTCCCGCCAGAAGCTTGAAGCTCGGAGCTGTGGGCTCGAAGCTCGAAGCTTGAAGCCCGGCTGGGAGCTTCGGAGCTTGGGGCTTGAAGCTATCCCTCGGCCTCCGCCCACTTTCCCTCGCCTTCCCAGACCCTCAGCATCATCCGCCCCGTCGGGAGTTTCGACTTGAGTTGCGACAGCAGCTCGGACGCGATGTTCTCGCACGAGGGATAGGGAATGAGCTTGTTCAAGTCCATGTGATCGTAGCCCTTGAGCAGCTCGCGCAGGCCCGACTTGAGGAGATCGAAGTCGATCACCATCCCGTTGACCACGGGGCCTTCGACGGTGACCTCGACCTTGTACGTGTGACCATGCGGAACGCCACATTTGCGATGACCCGGCAGGAGATGCATCGAATCGAAATGCTCGATCACGCCGACTTTCATGGTTCCTCCAAGACTTCGGACTTCGGACTACAGACTTCCGCAAGACCGTCAACGGTCAACGGTCAAGCGTCAACAGTCCTCAGATGACCTTCACGGCTCCGCCGTCCACCGCGAACGCCGCGCCCGTCACCCAGGACGCGCGCGGGGAGGCCAGGAACGCGACGACCGACGCGACCTCCTCGGGCGTTCCCATCCGGCCGAGCGGGACGCGCCCGGCCGCGCGATCGCCGGCCGCCTTCAAGAACGACTTCCACTTGGATCCGCCGAGCAGGCGCGCTTCCTCCGTCCACGAGTCCGTCAGCACCGGCCCCGGGCAGACCGCGTTCACCCGGATGCCGTCGGCCGCGAGCTCGTTCGAGAGCGATTTCGTCGCCGAAAGCAGCGCCGCCTTCGCCGCCGAATAGTCCGGCCCCAGCCGGAGCGGCTGGCGCGCCGCCTCGGACGCGATGTTCACGACGCACCCCCGGCGCTCGGCCAGCCCCGCCCGCGCCGCGCGGATCATCTCGACCGCGCTGATCAAGTTCGCCTCCATCGTCCGCCGCCACGTGCCGGCGGTCGTCCCCTCGAACCCGCCGTAATGCTCCATTCCCCCGGCGTTGTTGACGAGGACGTCGAGCGGCCCCGACCGCTTCAGGAGCGCGCGCACCTCGCGCGGCTTCGTCACGTCGCAGGGCACCGCGATGATCTCGCCGATCTGCTTGGCGGCCGCCACGAGGTGGCGCGGGCTGCGGGAGCAGATCACGACGCGCGCCCCCTCCTCGTGGAAGACGCGCGCGATCGCGAGCCCGATCCCCCGGCTGCCGCCGGTCACGAGGACCGTCTTGCCGCGGAGGAGCAGATCCATGGCGCGGGGATTGTATCCGCCTCCGCTCTGTTTCCGCTCGCGCGTTTCTGCCGGAGCTACGGCGGAATGTTCTCCTTGCGGCCCCTCTTCAACGGGCCGCACACTGTTATGCATGAACGGACGCGGAACCCATTTTTCGCCGAACGCGGCATGGGCGTTGACCGGGGATTCGCGCGAGGCCTAGAATCGCTCGCATGGAGCTCGAGTCGGCCATGTTCGCCGTGCTCGACGTCGAAACGACCGGGCTCAGCCACGACCAGGGCCACCGCGTCTGCGAAGTCGGCGTCATCAAGCTGCGCGCCGGAAAAGAAATCGACCGCTACCACACCCTCGTCCAGCCCGGGATGCCGGTTCCGGCGGAGGCGACGAAGATCCACCGCATCACCGACGAGATGCTCAAGGAGGCCCCGAGCTTTTCGCTGATCGCCCGGCCGCTGCGCGAATTCCTGGCCGGCACGGTGATGATCGCGCAGAACGCGAAGTTCGACCTGGGATTCATCAACTCCGAATTCCTGCGCACCGGCCTCGGCAGGCTGGCGATTCCGGTCGTGGACACGGTGACGCTCGCGCGCCGCGTCCGGCCCGGCCTGTCCGGGTACTCGCTGGACCGGCTGGCGCACCACTTCCAGATCCCGGTCGACGCTCGCCACCGCGCCCTGGGCGACTGCGAAGTGACGGTGCGGGTCTTCCTGGAGTGCCTCAAGACGCTGAGGCAGAAGGGCGAGGTCCGATCGGTCGAGGATCTCGTGAAGCGCGGAGGCGTCACGGCGGAGGTTCGCGCCGTGGAGGTTGGCGGTGGACGCCCGGGTCCGTCGCTTCCAAACGTCCTGTAGGAGGACGTCTGCCGCTTGCCGTTTACCGTTACGTTTGCCGTTTACCGTTTGCCGGCCAACGGCAAACGGGGAACGTCACGGCGAACGGCGTACGGCTAACGAATGTCTTTCAGGTTGCTGTTCACGATCCGGCGCGTCTCCTTCGCCAGATCGCTGCGGCCCAGCAGGTCCTGGTAGAGCGCCTTCGCCTTGTCGGCGAGTCCGATCTTGTTCAGCGCGGCCGCCTTGTTCGACAGGTAGAAGGACGAGTTCGAGGGATCGACCTCGATCGCCGTATCGAAGTGGCGAAGCGCTTCGTCGGGTTTGTCCGCCTTCATGAGCGACGACCCGAGCGTGCAGTAGGTCACGCCGAGGTTGCGGCGCGCCTTCTCGACCGTGTCCTGCAGCACTTTCACCGCCTCGAGAGTCTTGCCGGAGTTCTCCAGCGCCGCGGAGAGCATCAGGCGCAGGTTGATGTTGAAGGGATCCTTGTCGAGCGCGGCCCGCAGTTCCCTCACGCGCGAGTCGTTCGGAAGTTGCTGGGGACCCTTGGGAATTCGCGTCGTCGGCATACTCAATTCCTTTTCTTTAACGGGCTGGAAAGTGTACTCGGCTTGGATCAGCTTGTCGAGAATACAGAAATCCGTAACCGTTGCCAAGTGTGTGGGGTGCGGCCGGCCGGCCTGAATTGAGAGCCCCTCTCTGTCCGATGAAGGTTGTGAGCGCAACTTTCAGAGGAGA
>DASTON010000164.1:0-2090 GCA_035762525.1 Planctomycetota bacterium
TCAACCCGGACGAGATCGTCGCCGTCGGCGCGGCCGTCCAGGGCGCGATCCTGCAGGGCGACAAGGACATCCTGCTTCTCGACGTGACGCCCCTCACGCTCGGGCTCAAGGTCGAGGGCGGCCTGATGGTCCCCCTCATCAACCGCAACGCGGCCATCCCGACGAAGAAGTCGCAGGTCTTCTCGACGGCCTCGGACAACCAGCCCGCGGTGACGATCGAGGTCTACCAGGGCGAGCGGCCGATGGCGAACGACAACCGCAAGCTCGGCACGTTCGACCTGGACGGCATCCCGCCCGCGCGGCGCGGCGTCCCGCAAATAGAGGTCTCGTTCGACCTCGACGCCAACGGCATCCTGAACGTGACGGCGAAGGACCTGGGCACCAACAAGCAGCAGCAGGTCACGATCAAGGGCTCGACCGGCCTCTCGGAGGCGGAGATCAAGAAGATGGTCTCCGAGGCCGAGCAGTACGGCGAGGAGGACAAGAAGCGGAAGGAGCTCGTCGAGGCCAAGAACCAGGCCGACCACATCCTCTACCAGACCGAGAAGACGCTGAAGGACAACGCGGACAAGCTGCCCGCGGGCGACAAGGAGAAGATCGAGAAGGCGTCGGAGCGGTTGAAGAAGGCGCGCGAGGGCGACAGCGTCGACGAGATCAAGCGGGCGATGGACGAGCTCGCGACCGCGAGCCACGAGTTCAGCAAGAAGCTCTACGAGGAGGCGGCGAAGGCTCAGGCCTCCGCGGGCGGCGCCCAGCCTCCTCCGCAGGCGGCGCCTGGCGGCGACGGCGCGGCGGGCAAGGAGTCGGGGAAGGGCCCGGCCGGGGAGAAGATCATAGACGCCGAGTTTGAGAGCAAATAGGACCCAAGCTGGAAGCTGAATTCCCGGCTTCTACTTGTAAGCCTCCAGCTTCTGGCTTCCAGCTCCCGGCTGGGCTGCGAGCTTCGAGCGGCGAGCCCACGGCGTCGAGCTTCGGGCTCCGAACTTCGAGCTAGGGGCCGAGCGGGTTGCCGTCGAGCAGCGTGACGCGGACGACGAGCGTGACGGGCGCCTTCAGCGACTCCGCGTAGGGAATGAGATCCCGGTAGTCCTGTTCGTTCGCCACCGTTCCCACCAGCATCATCGAGCCGCCTTGGCCCGTGTACAGCTGGGCCTTCACGCCGGCGTATTTCGGCGACTGGGCGAGATGTCGGTTCATCGAGGGCAGGTGTTCCCGCACGGCGCGCAGGCGAAAGCCCTGCCGGACGCCCGTGTCTCCGAGAAAGAGATACAGCACGCCGGCCACGAGGAAGATCAGGCCCGCGATCCGTCCCACCCACGTCCGCAGTCGCGAACTCGCTTTGGCCATTACTTCTAATCCTGACCCAGTCTAAAGAGGCCTTTCCCTTCGCGCGCCTTCTCGTATCGCTCGCGCTGGATCTGGCCTTCTAGTTGCGCAGGCCGGCGGGCTTTCCAGTCTTCCGTAGCCGCCACGCCAGGATGGCCAGGACGACGGCCATGACAATAGTCCCAACCGCCATTTGGCCAAACCCTATGAACTCGTAGAAGTCGATGATCTCGTCAAGCACATGCCTTAGTGGGCCACCGCCCAGGTCCAAATCCATGGTCAGGAAGCACAACGTCGCTACGGTCATGTGCGCGCACAAGACCGCGAAGCCAATCCACTTACGCACTTCCATCACCCTCAAGGTGTCGACTCCGGCTCCGGCTTTTCCTTGCAGAAGATCGTGTAGGGGAGCAGGACCGTGTCGAGGACGAACGAGAACGGCACGTCCCACACCCCTATCCAGAAAGGCGTCCGCACGCACCCGCGCTGGTCTCCCAGGTCCCATCGAACGCCTCCGAAGGGACGAGGACCCGCTCCGCGATCACAATCCTCGATCGTGCCGCAGCCGGACAGAGCTTGGGAACAAAAGACGAAGCCCGCGAGCCACAGTCGCGCTTTCATTTCGGCACGGAGAAATCGAGCTCCGCCGCGGTCTTCATTCCCATCAGGTTGCGGCCGACGACACCGTAGCACGTCTCGCCCGTGGCGGACTCTTCAGCTTGCAGCAGGATCACCGCGGTATACGTGCCCTTCAAGAACGCGCC
>DASTON010000165.1:0-3237 GCA_035762525.1 Planctomycetota bacterium
CCCGGATCGGGAAAGACGACCCTCGCGCGCCTGCTCGCGGCCAAGTTGAAACTCCCGCACGTGCCCTTCAGCGCCGTCACGAGCGGAATCAAGGAAGTCCGCGAAGCCATCGGCATGGCCGCGGCGCGGCGGACCCAGGACGGCAAGCCCACGCTCCTCTTCGTCGACGAGATCCACCGCTTCAACCGCGCCCAGCAGGACGCGTTCCTCCCCCACATCGAGGACGGCACGATCATCCTGGTCGGCGCGACGACGGAGAATCCGTCGTTCGAGCTCACGGCGCCCCTCCTGTCGCGCTGCCGCGTGCTCGTGCTCCGGCCGCTGCTCGAGACCGAGATCCGGACGATCCTCGATCGCGCGCTCAAGGACCCGGAACGGGGACTCGGAAAACGAAGGCTCGAGGTCGAACCGGCGGCGCTCGAGTGGATCGCGCGGATGTCGCACGGAGACGCGCGCGAAGCGCTGAACCTGCTCGATCTCGCGGTGAGTTCGGGCCGCGTCACGCTCGCCGCGGTTCAAGCCGCCGTGCCGCGGCTCCTCGCCCGCCACGACCGCGACCGGGAGCAGCACTACAACATCGCGTCGGCGTTCATCAAGTCGATGCGCGGCAGCGATCCCGACGCGGCGCTCTACTGGATGGCGCGGCTGCTCGAGGGAGGCGAGGACCCGCTCTTCGTCGCGCGGCGGATGGTGGTCTTCGCGAGCGAGGACGTGGGCAACGCGGATCCCCGCGCGCTCTCCGTCGCCGTGGCGGCCAAGGAGGCGGTCGATTTCATCGGGATGCCCGAGGCGTGGATTCCGCTCGCCCAGGCGGTCACCTACCTCGCGACCGCGCCCAAATCGAACGCGAGCTACGTCGCGATGAACGAGGCGCGCGAGGACGTCCGGACGAAACCGCACGAAGGGGTCCCGCTCCACCTTCGGAATGCGCCGACGGGGCTCATGAAGGAACTCAACTACGGCAAGGGGTACGAGTACGCCCACGACGCCGAGGGAGGCGTGCCCGGCCACGGACATCTGCCCGAGGGGCTGAAAGGCCGCGTCTACTATCGACCCAAGGCGGCGGGCTACGAGGCGACGATCCGCAAGCTGATGGAGGAGCGCGACAAGTCCCGCAAGGACAGGAAGCCGTAGCTCCCAGCCGCATGCGCCCAGCTCCCAGCTGGGCTTCAAGCCTCAAGCTTCAAGCCGTCAGCCCCGGAGCTTCGAAGCCACGAGCTCGCAGCTTGAAGCCTCCCGCTCGCAGCTGGAAGCTCGAAGCCCAGCTTGGAGCTCGCGGCTCGAGGCTGGGAACTCCTTGAGTTGTCTTGGTCCTTGAACTCCCGCGCTCACCTTGCGATCATCCTCATCCCTGTGAGGTCCAAATGAGAGTCGCTCGAGCCTGTTCGCTCCTCGTCCTGGCGCTGTCGGCGTGCGCCCAGCCCCCGCGTCCGGGCGCGGTCTCCGATGAACACAAGCGTCGGGACCTGGGGATCGTGATGGCCGTGGGCATCCAGGAAACGACCCAGCTGAAGACCGGCCAGTGGGCGCTCTATTCTGTGAGGTCCGCGGGAAGCACCGACCGGCATGCGACCCGGATCGCGGTGGTCGCCGCGGAGGACGGCAAGTACTGGATCGAGAACAAGACGATCTCGCCGGATCCCTCGGGAAAGCCGCAGGTCGTGATCATGAAGTTCCAGATCGACGCGTCGGCCAAGCCGCTCCAACTGTGGGTCTCGCAGGGCTCGGCCCGCCCGGCGCAGATTGCGATGGAGTCGGTCAAGCCGCCCTCGCCGGAGACGCATCCCAAGGTCGAGATCGCCCAGGAAACGATCACGCTCCAGGCGACGGGAAAGGCGTACGAATGCACGCGCCTGACATCGAAGGCGAGCTACAAGGACGGCCGCGAGACGTCGCTCGTGACGTGGTGCAGCCCGAAGGTCCCCTTCCCCGCCGTCCACGAAGGAAAGGCGTACGGGGGCGTCGTGCGCCGCACGTACGGCCAGTACACGCTGGAGCTCGACGCGACGGGGACGGACGCGGTGGCGGAACTGCAGCTGCCCGAGAAGTGATCTCGGAAGTTCTTTGGCTTAATGAAACACGGACGCTCCTGCTGAGACTGCAGCGTTAAGCTGCGCCTATCTAACTTCGTTCGTTTTTGCGGAGTTCGCAACTCGGAACCAAGAACTCGCTCCTAGACGACGATATTCACCAGCCGGCCTTTGACCACGATCACCTTGCGGGGCGATTTGCCGTCGAGCGCCTTCGCGATCGAGGGCTCGGCGAGCGCCATCTCCCGCACCTGATCCTCGCCTGCGTCCGCGCCCACGGTGATCTTTCCGCGGACTTTGCCGTTGATCTGCACGACGATCTCGACGACGTCTTCCTTCGCGGCCTCGGCGTCGAGCGCCGGAAACTCGGACCGGAAGACGGAGCCCGTCCCGCCGAGCCGCCGATGGAGTTCTTCGCCGAGGAACGGCGCCATCGGCGCGAGGATCTTCGCGACGTCGAACGCGATCTTTCGGACCGCCCTGCGGTCCTCGTCGGTCATCTCCGGCCGCTCGTACGCCGCCGGCGAGCCCACGAGGTTCAGCAGCTCCATGACGTGCGACAGGACCGTGTTGAAGTGGAGGTCCTGCTCGTACGACTGGATCGCCTTCCGGATCACCTGGTGGAGCTTGCGCCACGCGGCCGCCGTCGCGGGCTGGAACTTCGAGCGGTCGATCGGGCCCGAAGGGAATCCCTTCACGCGATCGGCGAATTCGTAGACCCGGCGCGCGAACCGGTCGGCGCCGACGAGGCCGTGCTCGCTCCACTTGATCTGGTCCTCGCTGGGGGCGAAGAACGCCATCGCCAGCCGGCAGACGTCCACGCCCCACTTCTCGAGGATCGGCGCGGGAGAAACGGCGTTCCCGCGCGACTTCGACATGATGTCGCCCTTCTCGTCGCACACCATGCCGTGGTTGAAGAGCCGCGCCGCGGGCTCGTCGACCGGGCAGAAGCCGAGGTCGAAGAGGATCTTCGTGATGAACCGGAAGTAGAGGCAGTGGCCGCGCGCGTGCTCGACGCCGCCGATGTAGAGATCGACCGGCGCCCACTTCCGGATCTCCTCCTTGCGCCAGATCTCCTGGTCGTTTCGCGGATCGACGTACCGGAACTGGTACCAGGACGAGTCGATGAACGTGTCCATCGTGTCCGGGTCCCGCTGGGCCGGGCCGCCGCACTTGGGGCAGTCCGCCTTCATGAACTCCGGCGAAT
>DASTON010000166.1:0-6764 GCA_035762525.1 Planctomycetota bacterium
CGTCCGACGCGAGCATCCGGTCGACCGCCTCCGCGCGCTTTTTCGGGGAGGGGTCCGCGACGAACGCCTTCACCTCGTCCGGCTTGGGGAGGCGTCCGAGGACGTCGAGCGAGAGCCGGCGGAAAAACTCGTAGTCGTTGGCGAGCTTGGCCGGAACGATCTTGGCGGCGGCCCACTGCGCTTCGAAGTGGCGGTCGATGAGGGCGGCGATCGGATCGCTCGCCTTCGCGCTGTGCGCTTCGGCGGAATGTTGACTGCGATCAGAACCGGCGAACAGGAGCAGGGCGGCCAGAACGGGCGTCCTCATGCGGGAAGGATACCCGTCCCGGTCGCTTCTGGTTTTAAATCTACTTGGGCGCCTCCGGCTTCGGAGGCGGCGCCGGGGCGACCGGCGCGGGAACCATGATCGGGACGTCGATCGACCAGACGTCGGATTCCTGGGGCTTCACGTTTTTCCACGGCGCGTGGCCGTAGCCCAGCAGGCTGCGGGCGCGCGTCGCCACTTCCGCGTCGGGGCTCTTCAGCGCTTCACGGGCGAACGGCAGCGCGGCCTCGCCGGCGCCCTTGAGCTCCTTCAGCGCCGCCTCGCGGGTCTCGATCGACTCGTGGCCCAGGTCCGCGATCCAGCCCTTGATCCGATTCGCCTGCTCCTCCGGGGCGGGAGCGGACGCCGGGTAGTCCTCGCCCAGCGAGAGCGCCTTCAGGAGGTGCAGCGCGCGGCGGCGGAGGCCGGCCGGCGTGTCGTCGGCGGTGATTCCGATCGCCTTCATGCTCTTCCGCGCCGTGGCGAGCTCGTCCTGGACGTTGTCCTCGTCGTCGAGCCCGCCCTGCTTCAGCGCCTGCAGCTTCTTCAGGGAGTTGAGGAGCGAGCCCAGGGGATTGGTGTCGACGGTCGGGACGGCTTCGAAGCCGCCGCCCGGCGCCCCGGCGATGCGGATCGCCCGCGCAAACGCCACGCGCCCGTTGAAGGAGTGTCCGCCGGCGGGAAAGACCGAACGGGCGCGCATTTTCATGAACGCCTTCACGGCCTGGGGAAGGTACTCGCCCTCCGCCGCATAGAGCCCGGCGGCATCGAACGCCCCATGGAGCTTCGCGGCGAGCTTCAGGAGCTCGTCGTCGAGCATCCCGGCGCCTTCCCCGGGCTGCTTGTAGGCCTCGACGGCCTTCCACGCCTCGACGAGCTTGGGCCAGGATTCCTTGAGCCGGCCCTCATCCTGCGGGACGAGCGCGGCCAGGAGCGCGACGGCGAGCGTCATCATCGATGCCTCCGGTTATCTGCTTTCTTTTTCCTTTTCACTCGCGGCCTTCTTCTCCAGTTCGGCCTTGGCCGCCCGAACCTTGTCTTCGATCAACTTTCTTTCCTGGAGCTCAATAAACCGCATCTTTTCATCGACCGCCAAGGCGCCCGGGGCGGCGGACGTCCACGGGGCGTGGCCGAAGCCGAGCAGGCGGCGCGAGCGGGCGACCGTCTCGCCGTCGGGGCTCTTGAGCGCCTCGCGGAGGAACGGGAGGGCGGCGTCGCCGGACCGGTTCAATTCGATGACGGCCTTGTCGCGCTCTTCGATCGAGTCGTGGCCCAGCTTCGAGATCCATTCGCGGATCGTCTTCGCCTGCTCCTCGGTCGCGCGCGCGGGCTCGGGATAGGCTCCGCCGGACGCGAGGGCGCGGGCGAGGGCCAGCACGCGGCGCCGGAGCGGGGCCGGCGTGTCGTCGGCCGTGACTCCCATCCCCTTGAGCGCCTTGCGCGCCGTCGCGAGCTCGTCCTGGACGTTGTCCTCGTCGTCGAGCCGGTTCTTTTCGAGGGCCTGGAGCCGGGAGATGGAATCCAGGAACGACCTCATGGGATCGCCCTGCTGATTCCCGTAAACGTAGAGCAGCTCCCCTTTCCGGCTGGTCGCGGTCAACCCCCCGCGGAACCATCCGCGGAACCGGGCCTTGACGAAGGTCTTGAGCGCGAGCGGAACGAACTCGCCCTCGGCGCCGTACAGTCCCGCGGATTCGAACGCCTCGTGGAGCTTCCCCGCCGCCCTCAGGAACTCGTCGCTTCCGTCCGCGGCGGGCGTCGCCTGGAACGTCTCGGCGGCCTTCCAGGCCTCGACCAGTTTCGGCCAGGCTTCCTTGAGGCGGTCTTCACCCTGGACTTGGGGAACGAAGGCCAGCAGGAGTGCGGCGAGGGCGGTCATGGGTCCTCCGATCGGCTGGAACCGGGGGGCATCTTAACCGATGAGTACCCATGACCGCCGGAAAGTTCAGCGATATCGGTAACCGAATCGATACCCGACGACCTCGATCTCGATTCCGTCCGGATCGATGACATACACCGCGTCGCCTTCCTTGCGCGAGGCGGTCTCCGCGATGGGGATTCCCTCGCGCTCCATCCGCGCGCGGAAGGCGCCCAGGTCGGGCGTCACGAACCCGACGTGGCTGAAGTTGCCCGCGCCGCGCTCGGGATCGCCCCCTTCCGAGATGGCGATGTAGAACTGGTCCGTCCCCACGTGGACGGTCCGCCCGAACGGCCCCGTGTCGTCGTGGCGCACCTCGAAGCCGAACGCCGCCTTGTAGAACGCCGCCGTCCGGTCCACGTCGCGCGCGCACACGTGGAGATGTTCCATCCGGTCGACCACGGCCCTCGACTCCACACCGATTTCCAGATTGTCCACAGCTCCTCCGTTTCCAAAGCACGATTGACGATTTCCGATTCGCGATTACTGACGACTGACAACGGACAACCTCCCCTCCTTTCTTCTCTTCCTGATGCCTGGTGTCTGAAGTCTGATGTCTTCCCGGTAATATATACAGTATATACTGTACATATTATTATATGGAAGTGAACTCGCGCGCCCGCTATCCTCGAAGCATGGTGGAGTACACGGAGGCGGAGCGCCCCCGCACCCTGGACCTGCTGAAGATCCACGGGCCCGCGAACATCCCGGGCCTCGCCCGGCTCCTCGGGGTGAACCCGAACGCGGTGCGGCAGCAGCTCGAGGCGCTCCACCGCGAGGGGCTGGTCGACATGAAGACGGCCCGGCGCGGCGTCGGCCGCCCCACCCAGATCTGGTCGCTGACCCCGAAGGCGGAGTCCCTCTTCCCCCAGGCCTACGGCATGATGGCGGTCGACCTCCTGAGGCGGCTGCGGGAGATCGACGGCGACGACAAGATCGCGAAGCTCTTCGCGCGGCGCACGCGGGGCCTGCTCCGGGACTACCGGAAGCGCCTCGCGGGAAAGAAGCCGGCGGACCGCCTCAAGGAGCTGGCCCGGATCCGCGATCGCGAGGGCTACATGGCGCGGCCCAGTCCCGGGGGGCTGACCGAGCACCACTGCCCCATCGCCGCGCTGGCGAGGGAATTCCCTTTGGTCTGCCAGTACGAGAAACTCCTCTTTGAAGCCGCCCTTGGAATGAAGGTAGATCGGACTCAACACCTTGCGTCAGGCGATGCAGCTTGCGTATATCGAACAAAGGTGGGCGGCTGATGACTGATGACTGATGACCGATTACTGATGACTCCGACTGAAGTCTGAAGTCTTCAGTCTGAAGTCTGCCTCACCACATCTCGTTGAGAATCCGCTCCGGCGTGAACCCCAGCTCCGCGAGCTTGCCCGTCGTCTTGCGGCGCGGGTTGCCGCACCAGCCCTCGCAGAAGCCCGGCTCCTTCTTCTTCGAGCCGTCGGGCGCCACGACCTCGCGCGGTCGGTTCGGCCCGCACGTGAACGCCATCGATGACGCGCCGTCGATCCACCCGTCCATGGCGCTCCGCACGATCTCGGGAGAGACGTGCTGCCCCGCGGCGACGGAGTAGACGTGGCGAACGCGGAACCGGTCCCGGTGCCGCGCCTCCAGGTCCTTCCACTCCTCCTTGAAGAAAACGTCCTCGGGCGTGCGATTCTGGAGGAGGAGGAGGTGCTTCTGCGGCCATCCCCTCGCCAGCGCGTGCCGGATCATGCCGCGGTTCGGCGCGACTCCGCTGCCCGCGCAAAGATGGAGGAATCCGGCGATGCCGGCCGGCGGCGATTCGGGAAGACAGTAGCGGCCGTTCGGGCCCGCGAAGGCGAGGCCGCGCCCGGGCTTCAGTTTCGAGACGAAGTACGGGGCGAGCAGCTGGTGATAGGGCCCGTCCTTCGGGTTCTGCTTGACGGAAATCTCCACGAAGGCCGGGTCGAGCGCGTCGCTCGACAGCGAAAAACTGCGCGGCATCTCCGGCATGCCCTTCTTCTCTTCCAGGTCCCGGATGTCCGCCGCGAGCTCTTCGAATTGATGCGGGTCGATCTCGATGTACTGCCCCGGCCGGTACGCGAACGGCGCCCCTCCAAGGTCCAGCCGGATGGTCACTGAGAGGGGAGCTTCCGGGCGAAGTGAAGCGACGGTGGAGCGGATTTCAGTCATTTAGAAGACGCTCCCAGCTTCTGGCTCCCCGCTCCCAGCGGGGCCCCAAGCTTCGAGCCTCGGAGCCAGTAGCTTCAAGCTCCGGAGCTGCTGGCTCGAAGCTCCGAAGCTCGCAGCCCAGCTGGGAGCTGTGGAGCTTGAGGCTCGGAGCTTCAATCCCACGTGTAGAACCCTCGTTTCGTCTTCTTTCCCAGTTCACCGGCTTGCACTTTCTTCTTGAGTATGTCGGGGGGCTTGTATTGATCTTCTTTCAATTCGCGGTGCAGGTGCTCGGCGATCGCGAGGCGGACGTCGAGCCCCACCAGGTCCGTCAGCTTCAGCGGCCCCATCGGGTGGTTGTAGCCCAGCTCCATCGCGCGGTCGATGTCCTCCGCCGACGCCACGCCCTGCTCCAGCATGCGCATCGCCTCGAGGCCGAGGATGACGCCGAGCCGGCTCGTGGCGAAGCCCGGCGAGTCCTTCACGAGGATCGGCGTCTTCCCCATCTTCCGCGCCGTCTCGAGGACGCCGTCCCGCGCGGCGTCCGACGACCCCGGATGCACGACGACCTCGACCAGCTTCATGATGTGGACCGGATTGAAGAAGTGCATCCCGATCACGCGCTCCGGGCGGCGCGTCGAGGCGGCGATCAGGCCGACGGGGAGCGACGAGGTGTTGGTCGCGAGCACGGCCTTCTCGGGCGCGAGGCGGTCGAGCGCGGCGAAAATCGTCCGCTTCTTGTCGAGGTCCTCGACGATCGCCTCGACCACGAGATCGGCGTCGCGCGCCGCGTCGCCGAGGCTCGCCTCCAGCCGCAGGTTCTCCAGCGTCCGCTTCCGGTCGGCGTCGGTGATCTTTCCCTTCTGGATCCCGGTCGCGAGGTCGGCTTCGATCTGGGCGCGCGCCTTCTCGACCGCGCCCGGGAGCGCGTCGTGCAGCGCGACCCCGTAGCCCGACAGCGCCGCGACGTGCGCGATGCCCCGCCCCATCGTGCCCGCCCCCACGACCGCGATGCGGTTCATGGGGCGGCGGCGGCTTCCTTCATCGACCGGAGCCCGTCGCGGATGAGGCGCTTCGTCCCCTTGCTGGGAGGCTCGCCGTCCGAGGCGAGCGCCTTGAGCAGGTTGTCCAGGAGCTTCGCCCGCTGCGACAGCACGTCGCACCCGAACATCGCGCCGGAGCCGGCCAGCGCGTGGATGCCGCGGTGAAACTCGGAAAAGTCCGCGAAATTCCAGGCCTCGCTGTCGAGCTTGGCCCAGGCCTTTTCGAGTTCGCGGATCCGGTCCGGAAGCTGGTTCACGAACGCCTGGCGCAGCGTCTCGAGCTTCCCCTTCACGTCTTCGGAATCAGCGGGCATGGCGGAGTTCCCAAATATGGCGCAGCTGCGACGCGAGCGTCATCGGGTCGAACGGCTTCGAGATGACTTCGAGCGCGCCCAGCTCGAGATAGTACTCGACTTCGTCCGGCTGCACCTTGGCCGTGACGAAGATGACGGGCGTCTCCTCCAGGCCGGCGATCGTGCGCAGGCTCTTGAGCGTCGTGGGCCCGTCCATCCCCGGCATCATGACGTCGAGGAGGATGAGCTGGGGCCCGAAGGCCGGCGCCTCCTGGATCGCCTCCGCGCCGGACGCGCAACTCAGGACCTTGAATCCGCCCAGTTCTTCGAGGGCGATCGCCTGGACCTTCCGGATGTCCTCCTCGTCCTCGATGCACAGGACCCGTTCGAGTTTCTGCAGGCTCATGTGGAGGTGCACTGTATAGACTTCAGACTTCAGACTGAAGACTTCAGATCGGTCATCCGTCAGCCGTCATCGGCGACTAGGTCTTGCCGGGCGCGGGACCGCGCTGGTTGAGCACGGAGCGGATGGTCGCCACGAGCTCCGTGTTCGACGTCCGGGTCTTCACGAGCGCGGCCGAGACCTTCCGCGACAATTCCTCGCCGTATTCGTCCGCCGAGAAGACGACCACCGGGACCGAGCGTCCCTCGGGATCCTTCAGCTCGCCGATGAGGTCGAGCCCCGCGCCGTCCGGCAGGCCGGGGTCGAGCAGGACGAGGTCGAAAGGCTGGCGGGCCAGCTGCTCGCGCGCGTCGCGAAGGTTCCGGACGCGGGTCACCGAGGCCACGTTCTTGAGGATCATCTCGACGACCTTCTGCGTGTCCTCGTCGTCCTCCACGTGGAGGATGCGCGGGGTCGAGACGCGCGGGTCGGAGACCGCGGTCTTGATCGGCTTGATCAGGAGGTCCTTGTCCACGGGCACGGGCAGGATGTCGACGACCTTCACGGCGCTGCCCTCGAGCTGGCCCTGCGCGGTCTCGGGCGTCACCGACAGCACGATGACGGGCAGGTCGCGCGACGCCTCCTTGTTCCGGATCTCCTTGAGGAACGCGATCCCGCCGGCGCC
>DASTON010000167.1:0-5312 GCA_035762525.1 Planctomycetota bacterium
TCCCGAGCTTGCGGTTGTCGTTCGCCATGGGGCGCTCGCCTTGGTAGACCTCGATCGTGACGGCGGGCTGGTTGTCCGCGGCGGTCGAGAAGACCTGCGACTTCTTGGTCGGGATCGCGGAGTTGCGGCCGATCAGGGGCACCAGGAGGCCGCCCTCGACCTTGAGGCCCAGCGTGAGGGGCGTCACGTCGAGGAGCAGGATGTCCTTGTCGCCCTGCAGGATCGCGCCCTGCACCGCCGCGCCCACCGCGACGATCTCGTCGGGATTCACGCTGCGGTTCGGCTCGCGGCCGAAGAAGTCCTTCACGAGCTTCTGCACCATCGGGATGCGCGTCGAGCCCCCGACGAGCACCACCTCGTTGATGTCGGCGGGCTTCAGCTTCGCGTCCGCGATCGCGGATTCGACGGGCTTGAGGCTCGACCGCACCAGGTCGCCGATCAGCTGCTCCAGCTTCGAGCGGGTCAGCTTGATCGCGAGGTTGAGGGGCTGCCGGTTCGCGTCCTGCGCGATGAACGGCAGGTTGATCTCGGTCTCGAGCATCGACGACAGCTCGCACTTCGCGCGCTCGCACGCCTCCTTCAGCCGCTGGACCGCCATCGGGTCCTTGCGGAGGTCGACCTTCGACGTCCGCTGGAACTCGTCGGCCACGTGGTTGATCAGGATGTGGTCGAAGTCGTCGCCGCCGAGGTGGGTGTTGCCGTTCGTCGAGAGCACGTGGATGACTTCGTTGTCGATCTCGAGGATCGAGATGTCGAACGTGCCGCCGCCGAGGTCGTACACGGCGATCTTCTGGACGCCCTTCTTCTTGTCGAGGCCGTACGCGAGCGCGGCGGCCGTGGGCTCGTTGATGACGCGCTTGACGTCGAACCCGGCGATGCGCCCCGCCTCCTTCGTCGCCTGGCGCTGGGAGTCGTTGAAGTACGCCGGGCAGGTGATGACCGCCTCGGTGACTTTCTCGCCGAGGTACGCCTCCGCGGTCTCCTTCAGGTCCGAAAGGATCATCGCGGAGATTTCCTGCGGGGTGTACGTCTTGTCGCGGGCGCGGACTTTCACGGGCTCGTCGGGCGCGCCGGCGATCTCGTACGGGAACATCTTCTCTTCCTGCGCGGCCTCGCTGCGCCGCCGGCCGATGAACCGCTTGATCGAGTAGATGGTGTTTCTCGGGTTGATGATGGCCTGCCGCTTGGCGAGCTGGCCCACGGCGCGCTCGCCCGTCTCGGTGAAGCCGACGACGGACGGCGTGAGATTGGAGCCGTGCTTGTTGGCGATCACCTTCGGCTCGCCGCCTTCCATGACGGCGACGACGCTGTTGGTGGTCCCTAGGTCGATTCCGACGATCTTGCCCATGTGTGGATTCCTCCGGCCCCTATTCCGCAACACCCGTGCCAATTGGCCGGCGTTTATGCCTCATAACTACTTGCCCTACAAATGGTTAACTGGTTCTTGACGGACGATTACCATCAAGTGCCAATGTGACAGCGCCGATGACAGATACACTCCTGTTTGATTCTTGAGATCGGGAAATGAAACGCCTAGTCGTCGCCCTGATCGCGGCCGCCCTATTCGGGGCGCTTTGCTGGGACGCCCGGGACCGGCTCGCCGAGGCCTACCCCACCCTGTGGATGTGCCGTGAAGAGCCCCTGAAGTATGCCGGCAAGCAGGTATGGGTCTATCCGTGTCCCGTCGTAACCGCCAAGACCGGATCGTTTCAGATCCAGTACGACGAGGATTGGGTCCGAATACACTCCCCGCTTCAGCCGGCCGTAGGAACTCGGGTGAAGGTCATCGGCACGTTCCTGGCGGACGGTTCGGTCCTGGCCACCAGCTGGGTCGAAGACAACGCGTACCGGTTCAAACGACGGGGCGTCATTGTCATCTCCATCCTCGTGCTGGCGGCGTTCGCCTTCGTCCTGCGCCGCACGTTCGCGTGGCGGGACGGGGCGATCCACCCGCGGGAACCGCATTCCGCCGCAGCTCTACAGAAACCCAAGGACAGAGTCTAGGAGCGAAGGCGAATGGCCGACCTTCTGACCCATTACGTTTCGGCCCGCGTGGCGGGAGTCGGAGTGCGCGACCGCGTCTCGGCCACGCTCTTCGCGACCGGCGTCTTCCTGCCGGACCTGATCGGGAAGCCCCTCGACGCGTTCGCGCCGTACATGGCGGAGATTCCGAGTCACACGCCCCTCGGGCTGATCTTCGCCTGCGGGGCGGTCAGCATGCTCTTCGCGAGCTCCATCCGCGGCCGGGCCTTCTGGGCGCTCTACCTGGGGTCGCTCCTGCACGTCGCCTTCGACATGATGAAGGACTACCTGGGCGACGGCGGGGTCTTGCTGCTCCACCCCTTCACGCTCGATTCGTTCGAGCTCGGACTTTACCGAAGCGAAGACGTTTTCTATCTCCTGCCAGCGAACATCGGCATTCTCGCGATTCTCTGGGTGATGGACCGGAGAAGGCGGGCCCGTCACCCTGAAGTACAGATGTAACCGTTCCGTAATCATCCACCCCCCCTTTCCCCCTCGAAAGCCGTGGCACGATTCCTGCGGCCTCTTGACCGCCTCTCACAAGAATTCAGTAGCCCCGGGGGATGGTGGGGGCGTTGTGTCTGGGTTCGCCTCCACCTCCCCTGTGGCCTTTCATAAAGAGTTCTGCGTTCTGAGTTCGGAGTTCGTTCCGAGTTCGGAGTGCAAAGTCGAAGACCGGACTGGATCCGAGGGTTGCGTTTGGACCCAACCCGTCTAGTTTCGGGTCCGTCAAACGGTCATGCGCCGCGCCTGCATCGCCGGACTCTTGGCGGTCATGGCCGCTTCCCCGCCCGATAAGGGCGGCTTGCCGCTCAAGAAGGTCGACGTCACCGAACCGAAGCAGACCGCGCTCATCGCATTCGACGGCACGACGCAAGTCCTCTACATCTCGTCGATTCTCCGGCCGTCGCAGAAGACGCGGTTGCTGGAAATCCTACCGCTGCCTGGCGAGCCCACGGCGGAGCTGGCCGACCCGAAGGTGATCGAGCGTGCGGCCGGCGTCTACAACGCGCGCGTGCAAAAGCAGCTCGACGAACGGGCGAAGGCGCGTCGTCGCGAGAATCTCAGGGCATTGATCTGCACGGGAGTCTTCGCGCTGCTGGTCTGCATCTCCGTCATCCACTTCCTCCGCCGCCGGCGATACCTCTCAATGCTCGTCAGCGTGGTCCTGCTTGGAATCGCGTGGATGATGACGGTTCCCACATTCCTGGCGGCACAGCGATCGGGGTTCGCCGCAACTACCGTCGAGATCCTGTCTCAGCAGAAACTCGGCCCGCACGCCCTCAGGATCGTCAAGACTCGCGAACCCGGGGACATTTCGAAGTGGGTCGAAGAGTTGTTCCAGAAGGAAGGGGGCGATCCGGCGGCATTCGACCAGGGATGGAAGGATCTGCTCGAGTCGTACGTGCGAAACGGCTGCCTGTACTTTGCGGTCGACCTGATCGACGCCGATCCAGCCTCGGGTCCCATCGCTCCAATCCGTTACACGTTTGCCACGAAGGAGCCTTGGTTTCCGCTCCGCATCTCGTCCCGGGGTCGAGGCTCGTCCGAAATCCTGCTGATGGTCCTGGTTCCCAGGGACAGCCGCCTGAAGCCCAGCTATGAGGCGCTTAGGGAGGCCAGTATGCAGATGAGAATGGGGTTCGACCTCTCGGAAAGCGAAGTGAGGTCGATCGATCCGGTGCTGGTGGATCGACTCAAATCCTGCTCCCCCAGGCTGCATGCGGTTCAGTTCGCGAGCGCCTTGGAAGAGCTGAAGCACGACTTCGTCTTGCGTTCGGTCGAGTAACTACACGCGCCCCGCGTAGTCCTTAGCGCGGGCGTAGAAGCGGACCAGATCCATCGGTTCCCCCGCTTCCGCGGCGACCAGGTACTCGTCCATCATCGCCTTCGAGATCACGTGGAACGCGCGGCCCATCTCCGTCCCGCGCTCCTCGAGACCCTCGAAAAGCTCCTTGATCCCCTCGGGCCGGTCGGTCTGGATGGCGTTTTCGGCCGCCGCGTCCATCGCGACGTGGAGGACGACGTTCTCGCCGTCCACGACGAGCGGGATCGTGGGGTCGGCCGCGAGCTTCTCCCACATCGCGTGGAAGTTCTCGTGCAGGAACATGAAACGGAGGACGGACTGCAGGTAAGGTTCCTTGGGGGTCTTATGCTCCTTCGCCTTCTTCCAGAGATCTCCCACCACCGCGGCGTTGAGTTCCGTCACTTGAGCGGAACCCCCAGATTCTCCGCGAGCCACTTCAAACCGGCCGGGGGATCCTCGCTCTCTTCCTTCACTTCCGATCGCACCTTCTCGATAAGTTCGGGCACGTTTCCGAGCGATTCGTGGATCGCCTTCACTTTTTTCGCGGTCTCAACCGCGGCGGAGCCGCGACCGGCCGCCGCCTTCCAAAAGAACTCGGCCGAATCGCGGACCCGCCCCAGGGCCTCATAGGCCGTGCCCAAGGCGAGGTTCTTTTCTTCTTCCATGCCCCAGTCGCACGTGACGCACCACGAGTGAGACTCCCAGGCCTTCCACGCGTCGATCGCCTTCGGCCAATTCTTCGCCTTCTGATAGTGACGAGCGAGCATCTGGCCCGCTCTCGAGCGACTGAATTCGGCGGATTCGTCTTGGAATTCCTGGAATCCAGACCTGGGAATCGCGAGGGCTCGTTGCAGCAGATCCACCATTTCCGAGTCGCGGCCATTACGCTGGCTGCCGTCGGCCAAGTAGACGAGCGCCTGCACGGCGCTTGATCCTTGGGGAGCGATGTCTAGAGCTTCCCGCGCCAGGCGAAGGAGACTCTCGTGAGGCGGATTATCTCCGATACGCGACCATTCCCAGTCTACGAGATAGAGCATGCAGTAGGCCGCCCTCAGGGGATTGTCGAATTCGGAGAGATGAGTCCGGACCCACCCTGCCGCCTCTTCTAGGCGAACCTGTTCGGCCATGCAAGCGACCAGCCCGTACCTCGCGAGGTCCGGGAACGGCGTCCCGGCGCCCCACTTGACGACCGCCGGAACGGTGGCCTCCCACCCTTTCAATTGCTCGGGGCCCGAGTTCAAGGGATCGGGATAGGCCGCCATTTTCTGGAGCGCGCGACCGAGTTCCTGGAGTCTTCGATCGAGGCGCGAGGCCGCCAGGAGCTCGCAGGCCGGGTCCAGCACGTCGAAGAAAGGTTGCTGCCGGTGGCCGGACAGCCACGCGCGACGAAGATAGAAAGCTCGTCTCCAACGGCCGTCGCACAGCTCGTTCAGAAACTTGGCCCATTGATTCCAGCGATCCACTCCGTAGGCGCCTTGAACTC
>DASTON010000168.1:0-5462 GCA_035762525.1 Planctomycetota bacterium
GGATCGCGTTGACCCCCAGCCCGTGGCCCGCGTGCCGGCTCGTGCCGTGGGTGACGACGCCGATCGTGACGGCGCCCGGCTGCCAGCGGTGGCCGTGGGTCGCGTCGTGGTCGGTGATGGCGACGAGGTCGCCCAGGCGCACCTGGTCGAGCGTGAACTCCTTGAGCACTTCCGCGGAGCTGGTCTGGATGTCGCACCCGCCCGACTGCGGATGGGTTCCGCCGACGCCGGCCCCGACGAGCTTGCCGGGGATGACCTTGGCGACGGGGACGCGGACCTTGCCGCCCTTCTCGGAGGGATTCAGGGCCCGGAGGAGCCGCGGCCCCATGTTGAAGACGGCGATGTCGGCGTAGTCGAGGAGCCTGAGGCCCGCCCCGGCCGCGCGCACCTGGATGCGGTCGCCGACGCAGAGGCGCTCCACGACGCGCTTGGGGAACGAGACGAGGACGCGCGCGCCGGCGCAGTGCTTTCCGGTGACGACGCCCGCGGCGCCCTTGAGCTTGAGATCCTTGCCCTCGAACAGGGCGTCGATGATGACGGCTTCGTTGCCGATGCAGGAGAGGGCCGCGAGGGCCGCGTTCTCGGCCTCGCCCTCGGCGCGGATCGCGACGCCCGGCTCGACGTGATCGCCGCCGCCCCATCCGCCCGCCAGGTCCCCCACCCGGACGTTGAACGTGATCCCGCCCCCCCGGACGGGCACGAACGAGCTTCCGTCGGCGGCGGGGCGGAGGTCGTGGTCATGGATGCGGGGATGGCCGATGTGGCCGGCGACGGCGGATTCGACCAGCTGGTCGACGTTCGACTTGATCATCCGGGCCTCCTAGCGGGGTACTCGTTGCCCCCTCGACTCCCCGCCTTCGCGCCTGCCGCCCTTCGACTCGCCGCCTTCGCGCCTTCGGCGCTTCGGCGGGCTCGCTCAGGGCCAGCTGCGCTGGAACCCGTACTTTACGGATTTGACATATAACTTTCAACCCCCGCCGCCCGGCGTAAATTCACTTGTGAATTTCGCGCGTCGCGTCCCCGCCGATGGGCAGCTCGAGGGTCACCGTCGTCCCCTTCCCCTTCTCGCTCCGGACCTGGAGCCGGCCCCCGTGGTTTTCGACGATGGAGGCGGCCACCGGAAGCCCCAGCCCCGACCCCTCCCCGGCGTCCTTGGTCGTGTAGAACGGGTCCATGCACCGGTCGAGCTCCTCGGGACTCATGCCCATCCCGTTGTCCTGGATGGAGATATATACGTGGGCCCCTTCGCGCCGGACCGAAACCCGGATCTTCCCCTTGCCGGACTCCGAGGCGTCTACGGCGTTCATCAGGATGTTGAGGATCGCCTGCTGAAGCTCGAGGGCGTCGCCGAAGACCGGCTCCAGGTCGGCCTCGACGTCGTTCTGGATCTCCACCCCCCGCCGGCTCGCCTTGTGATCCAGGAACGAGACCGCGCGCTCGACCGTCTCCCGGAGGGATACCGGAACGGGCTGGTACGCCTGGGGCCGGAAATGGAGGATCTTCTGGACGATGGCCTTCACGCGATTCAGGCCGTCGGAGATCAGTTCCAGGTACTGCGACTGTTTCGCGGCGTCGAGCTTGCCCGACCGGAGCGCCTCCGCCGCGTTCATCATCCCGCCGAGCGGGTTGTTGATCTCGTGCGCGATGCCCGCCGCGAGCGTGCCCGTGGTCGAGAGCCGCTGGGCGTGGAAGAGCTTGCGCTCCGTGTCCGTGATCCGCTCGCGCGCCTTGCGGATGTCGCTTTGCAGGGTCTGGTGGTAGGCGTCGAGCTTCTCCATCATCGAATTGAAGGCCTGGATCATCGTGGCGACCTCGTCCTTCCTCGCCACGGCCGGGATGGGGCGCGAATAGTCGCCTTCGGAGACGCGGCGCGATCCGTCGACGATCGACGTGAGCGGGGCGAGCACCATGCGGTTGAGCAGGACGTAGGTCAGCAGGACGAGCGTGACCGTGCCGAGGAACAGGATCGCGACGCTCGTCCAGAGCGTGGACGTCAGGGGGGTGACGGGCAGCACGTCCGGCCGCAGGTCGAGCCGGACGCCGTAGACCTCGTTCGCACCCCCCACGGGCATGTAGACGCGGCGCTGGCCGCCGAGGGTCGCCACGAACACCCGCTTGTCGACGAGCGCGGAATTCAAGTGGCGCTCGTCCTCGGTCGAGAGCGCGGCGTTGGCCGAAGCCAGAACGACGGAGGGAGCTCCGTCCTTCCGGCTGACGACCATCCACCCGTCGATCAGTCCGAAGTTCGTGAGCCGCCTCTGCAACTCGATCCGGTGCTTCGCGTCGGACAGGTCTCCGAGATCCCCGATCCACGCTTCGACGACAAACCCCATGATCTGGGCGCTGTCGGTCACGTTCGCCTTTTGCCGGGCATACGCGCCGATCATCAGGTTGAGCGTGACGAGGGCCCACACGAGGAGCATGACCCCGGTGACGCCCCCGATCATCCGGCCCCGAAGACTCATTCCTTGAACCTCAACCCAGCGGCAAGATCGTCATCGCGATCCACTTCAAGATGACCGATTGACGATTGACGATTTGAGGCCGCTTTTCCAATCGCAAATCGTCAATCGCAAATCTCACCCTAAAAGAAAAGAGCGCCTCCTTGCGGGAGGCGCTCTCTTGGACGGCCAAAATCGTACTTCTAGCCCTTTGACGTCCCGATGCCCTGCAGCAGGCTGACCAGCGGCAGGAACAGGGCGACGACGATGAAGCCGACCGTGAATCCCAGGCCGACGATGAGCAGGGGCTCCAGGATGCTCATGAGGGCGCTGACGGCCGCGTCCACTTCCGCGTCGTAGTTGTCGGCGATCTTGAGGAGCATCTTGTCGAGCTCGCCCGTCTCTTCGCCGACGTCGATCATGTTGATGACGATGTCGTCGAAGACTCCGCTCTGGGCCAGGGGCTCCGCGATCGACTCGCCTTCGCGGATCGAATCGTGGACCTTCCCGATGGCGGAGGAGACGACCTCGTTGCCCGTCGCGTTCTTGACGATGTTCAGCGCCTCCAGGATGGGGACGCCGGACTGGAGCAGCGTGCCCAGCGTGCGGCAGAACCGGCCGATGATCGACTTCTTGATGATCGGCCCGATGAGCGGCGCGTGGAGCTTGAACCGGTCGACCGTGTGGCGCCCGCCCTTCGTCCGGGTCCACGCCTTCAGGACGAACCAGAGGATGATCGGCGCGAAGATCAGGATGAACCAGTAGGTCTTGACGAAATTCGACGCGCCCATGAGCGCGACGGTCATCGGCGGCATGTTCACCTTCACCGATTTGAAGACGTCCTCGAACTTCGGGACGATGAAGGTCATGATCGCGAGCACGACGGCGATCGCGATGATGATGACGACGATCGGGTAGATCGACGCGCCGATGATCTTGCGCTTCAGGGCCTCCATGCGCTCCATGAAGCCCGCGAGGCGCTGCAGGATGACGTCGAGCACGCCGCCCGCCTCGCCCGCCTTCACCATGTTCACGTAGAGCTTGTCGAAGGTCTTCGGGTGCTTGTTGAGGGCTTCCGACAGCGACGAGCCCGTCTCGACGTCCTCGGCCACTTCCGACGCGATGTTCTTCAGGAGGCTCGGCCGCATCTGGTTCGCGAGGATCTTGAGGCTGCGGACGACCGGCAGGCCGGCGTCCATCAGCACGGAGAGCTGCTGGGTGAACTGGGTGAGCTGCTTGTGCTTCACGCGGCCCAGGAAGACGGTCCGCTTCGCCTTCTTCGCGCCGCCGGCGCCCGCGAAGGCCGCGGCGACCTGGCCGTGGCCCGCCTGGGGGCCGCCCGCGCCCTTGTGCTCGCCCGACGCGCCCGGCGCCGCCCCGGCGAGGACTCCGCCGGGACCCGCCTTCTCCTTCACGTGGACCGGCTTGAAGCCCTTGCCCTTGATCTTCGAGATGGCTTCGTTGGCGGAGCCGGCCTCGACGTCGACCTTGATCTTCTTGCCCTGGCTGTCCATCGCCTCGACGGTGAACCCGGCCATGAACTCCTCCTTGGCGCTACCGACCGATGTTAACAAACTCCCGGCGTCAACCGTTCAAGGTTCAAGGTTCGACGTTCAAGGTTTCCGCGGCGAACCTTGAACTTTGAACGTTGAACATTGAACTTCATTGTCCGGCGAACAGGGTCTCGCGGACCACTTCCTCGATCGTCGTATGGCCGTCGAAAATCGCCAGCAATCCGGACTCGCGCAGGGTCCGCATCCCCTGCTCGCGCGCGATGTGCCGGATCTGCTCGGTCGACGCGTGGCCCATGACGAGCTGCTTGATGCGCTCGTTCATGAGCATGATTTCGAAGATGGCCTGGCGGCCCCGGTAGCCGGTGCCGTTGCAGTTCGGGCAGCCGCGGCCCCAGCAGAACTTCTTGTTCTTCACGTCCGTCGGGAGGAGGCCCAGCTCCATGAGCATCTCCTCGGTCGGCTGGATCTCCTCCTTGCACTTGTGGCAGATCCGCCGGACGAGCCGCTGGGCGACGATCGCCTCGAGCGACGCGCAGATGAGGAACGGCTCGACGCCGAGGTCGAGCACGCGCGTGATCGAGCTCGGCGCGTCGTTCGTGTGGAGCGTGGAGAAGACGACGTGGCCGGTGAGCGCGGCTTCGACGGCGATCTGGGCCGTCTCCAGGTCGCGCATCTCGCCGACCAGGATCGTGTCCGGGTCCTGCCGCAGGATGCTGCGCAGCAGGTTGGCGTACGACACCCCGATGTCGTCGTTGATCTGGCACTGGACGATGCCGTCGAGGTCGTACTCGACGGGATCCTCGGTCGTGATGATCTTCCAGCGGATGTCGTTCGCGTAGTTGAGGCACGAGTAGAGCGTCGTCGTCTTGCCGGAGCCCGTGGGCCCCGTGACGATGATGATGCCGTGGGGCAGGTTGATGAGGTCCTTGAGCATCTTCATCTCGTCCTCGCGCAGGCCGACGTTGTCGAGGTCGAGCTTGACGACGCTGCGGTCGAGGACGCGCATGACGACGCTCTCGCCGAAGATCGTCGGCAGGGTCGAGATGCGGAGGTCGACGGGCCGCCCGCCGACGCTCAGGAGGATGCGGCCGTCCTGGGGCAGGCGCGTCTCGGAGATGTCGAGGTTCGAGAGCACCTTCACGCGCGAGATGAGGGGCAGGGCCAGGTGGAGCGGCGGGGCCTCCATTTCGTAGAGGACGCCGTCGACCCGGTACCGGACCTTGAACTCGTTCTCGAAGGGCTCGAAGTGGATGTCCGACGACTGCGCCTTGATCGCCGTGACGAGGATCAGGTTCAGGAGCTTCACGACGGGCGCCGCGTTGATCATCTCGTCGACGTTGTACGCGCCGCCCTTCTTCCGGACCGCGTCCTTCAGCTCCTCGAACTTGAGGTCGCCCTCGCCCAGCTCCGTGAGGACCTGGTTCAGGCTCTGGGCCTCGTGCGCGTAGTACTTCTGGAGGGCGCGGTCGACCGCCTCGGGGATCGCGACGGCGCCGACGACCTCGCA
>DASTON010000169.1:0-5396 GCA_035762525.1 Planctomycetota bacterium
TCGTCCCGCATCGCGATCAGCGGCGGGAGGATCAGTCGCGCCTCGGCGTGACCGAACGTCGCGACGGCCTGCGCCGCGGCCCGGCGGATCGCCTCGTCCGAATCCGCCAGGAACGGGAGGAACAGCGCCCCGAACCGCATGTCGTGGATTTCCTGGAACGTCTCGACGACCAGCGTTTTCGTCTGCAGGTCGCCGCCCGCCAGCATCTCCAGCAGGTGGCGCAGCCCGGCGCGGTTGCCCGTGAAGGCGAGCAGCTGGACGAGGAGCGGCCGGAGGGCGGACTGCTCGTCCGCGATCACCTCGCGCATGAGCGGCTTCAGCTCCCGATCCGCGTTGATCTCGTCGCAGATCCGCAGCGCGCGCATCCGCTGGATCGGCTCCAGGCGGACGAGCTCGTCCGCGACCTGCTCGACGGTGGCTTCGTCGATCCGCTTCCCCACCTGGTCGGCGAAAAGGCGCATGACCTGGTCGCGGTCGGCGAACGCCCCGAGGTACCGCCCCACCGAGAGGTGGGCGACGTTCTTGAGGGCGAACCGCCGGGTCGGCTCGTGGGCCGAGTCCAGGAGCGGCATCAGGAACTTGCCCTTCTGCGTGGGCACGAGCTCGGAGATCATTTGCGCCGCGACGAGTTTCACGTCGTCCGCCGGATCCACCAGGCAGCCGCGCGCGAGCTCGGCGATGTACGGATAGTTCAGCCGCCGGAAGGTCTTGAGGACGTGGATGCGGACCTCCGCGTGCTTGCTGTTCATGAAGGCCTTGATCGAGACGTCGCGCTCCTTCGCGGTCAGGTCCGCGCCGGCGACGTAGTCGATGAGCACGATCGCGGACGCGGGCGGGATGTCCGCGCTCGCCTCGATCACGCCCTTGAACGGGAGTTCCTTGAGACCTCGGAGCACCTTCATCCGGTCCGGGGGCAGCTTCCACAGGAATTCGGCGATCGCGACGGCGAATTCCGCGTCCTTCCTCAGGTGCATGACCGTGATCGCGGCGTCTCGGAACTTGCCCGGTCCCTCGAAGTAGAGATGGAACAGGACGTCGACCATTGCCGCGGAGTGGGCGCCCTGCATCGCCTTGAGGAACGCCTTCCACAGCGGGCTGTCCTGGCGGTTGAGGACGATGCCGGTGATGTGCTTGTAGGCCTCGACGCCGCTCTCGATCGCGATGGAGATCGCGACGTCCTTCCCGTGGAAATGCCAGGTCCGGAGGAGCCCTTCGAGCGCTTCCATCATCGGCGCCTTGTGTCGCGCGACGAATTCGCGGCTCGCGGGATCCTTGCGCGCCTGCCAGTTGAGGAGGTGGTAGTGGTAGTTGAGCGCGATCTTCTCGATGTGGCGGGCCGCGCGGTCGCGGATCAGGGTCGAGGGATCTTCGAGTCCGGACGCGAGGATCTTGAGCGCCTCGACGCCGCTCATTTCACCGAGGAGGTCGAACGCCGCGCGCCGCGCCGTCTCCGAGCCCGCCCGGATGAGCTTGCGGGCGACTTCGAAGAAGACGGGGCCCATCTGGACCAGGCGCTCGCGGAGTTCCGGCATCAGCGTGTCGAAGTGCAGCACGACGAGGTCGGGCCGGTTGAGGAGGTGGGGCGCGATGAGGAGGTCGTAGGCGGAGACCTGGATCTCGAGGTGATGCTCCGCCAGCGCCGCCTCGCAATACGGAATGGCGGCCGCCGAGGGCCAGCCCGCAACGGCTTGGAACGTCGACTGGACCGACATGGAAATTTGATCTTACGCGGAGGGCCGCCGGGGGGTCAAGGATAACCCATAAAGGATGAATCGCCGGGACTCACGACCCCGGACTCATGACTCATGACTTCCGCGTGATCAACTCCTTGAACCTCCTTCCGCGTTCAGCGAAATGGCGGAACATGTCGTAGCTCGCGCACGCCGGCGACAGCAGGACCGTGTCTCCCGATCGCGCCGCCGACCTGGCGAGCGCCACCGCCTCGTCAAACGACCCCGCCCGCAGGATTTCCGTCGGCGCCGACGGCGGGATCGATTGCGCGATCGCGTCCGCCGTCTGGCCGAGCAGGACCGCGACGCGGACCCGCTCCGCGACCTTCCGGCCCAGCGCGTCGAACGGCAGTTTCTTGTCGTACCCGCCCGCGATCAGGACAAACGGCCCCGGCAGCGTGTCGAGCGCCGCCAGTGTCGACTCCGGATTCGTCGCGATCGAGTCGTTGTAGAATTTCACGCCGCCCGATTCGCCCGCGAATTCGAGGCGATGCTCAACCCCCGGAAATGACACCAGGGCTTTCGCCGCCGCGGCCTCCCACTCTTTCCACTCCGGCGCCGCGAGACGACTGGCCGCGGTCGCCGCCGTCATGTTCTCGAGATTGAAGGATCCCGGGAGTCGCCTCATCGATACATCGAGTATCCCTTTGTGTCCCAACAGGTTCCATTCGATTCGATCCCCGTTGGCTCGCACATTCGCTTGTTTGCCGAACGTGACCGTCCGGGACGGCGATTGGAAACCCGCGACGATCGGATCGTCCGCGTTGAGGACCTTCCAGTCGCTCGCCGATTGGTGGGCGACGATGACGCGCTTCGCGGCCGCGTACGCCTCCATTGTTCCGTGGCGGTCCAGGTGATTCGGCGTGACGTTCATCACGACCGAGACGCTTGGACTGCGCTCGATCGGATCCATGTACTCCAGTTGAAAGCTCGAGAGTTCCAGGACGGCGAGATCATCCCCGGAGATTTCTTCGACGCGCTCCAGGAGCGGCGTCCCGATGTTCCCGCCGACCCACGTCCGCCGAGGCCCGCCCTTCAGGATCTCGCCGATGAGCGCGGTCGTCGTGGTCTTGCCGTTCGATCCCGTGACGCCGACGATCGTTCGCGCGCGGCAGAGCTTGAAGAAGAGATTGATCTCGGTGTCGAGCGACCGCGCGAGGCCGAGCCACGGGGATTCGGGGGGAACGGCCTGGTTCACGATCACGAGATCGGCGCCCGTGAAGTCCTCTTCGCGATGTCCGCCCAGCCGCAGCTCGACGCCCGTCCCGTCCAGCGCGGCGACGGATTCGCGCAGCTGTTCGGCGTTCCGGAGATCGGTGACGGTGACCTTGGCGCCGCGGGCGGCGAAGTACCGGGCCGAGGCGAGGCCGCCGCCGAAGAGACCGAGCCCCATCACGGTGACGCGGGCGCCTTGGGTCGGGGGGAGGTCGTGCCGCAGCCGCAGCGGCTTCATTTCGGCGCGTCCGGGGGGAGGGCCGCCTTCCGCCTCGCTTCCTCCGCGCGCTCCAGGGTCTCGTTGAGCGCGCCCGCCTCGGCCGGCTCCTTGCGGAGGGGAATGTCCACCTCGAGCTTGTCCGTCAGCGTGAACGGAACGAGCAGGTCGGTGATCAGGTCGAAGGGGAAGATCTGCCACCAAGGGGCGTTGAGCGCGACCATCCGCCGCTCCGTCCGGTACCCGGGCATGGCCAGGGTCACCTCGCGGGTGCCGTACCAGACATACGGCTGCACGTGGGGCGTCACGCCGACGCGTTGGCCGTCGATGAAGAGGTCGGCGCCGGGGGGATCGCTGCGGATGACCATCGAGCGCTCGACACAGCCCAAGGACAGCAACGGAATCAAGACGAAAAGGAAGCGCAGGCGGTTCACGTGATGAGTATAGCTCCCAGCTCCATGCCCCGAAGCTCCCAGCTGGGCTTCAAGCTCCGGAGCTGCGAGCCAGCGGCTCCGGAGCTCGAAGCCTCTGGCTTCGGAGCTTGAAGCTCGAAGCCCCGCTGGGAGCTGGGAGCGGAGAAGCTGGGAGCAAAACCTCGTGCCAATAAAAAAACCCCCGGTCCTTGCGGACCGGGGGTCTTTTGAAAACTCGGACTAGAACTTGCCGCCCACGCCGATCGTCAGCAGCATCGTGCTGTCTTCGTCCTCGGGAGCCGTGGCGCCTTCCAGCACCTCGGATCCGGACAGGAAAGCGAAGCCCACATCGATGGAGACCGCGCGCGAGTACCAGTACGCCAGCTTCACGTCGAACTCCGTGCCGATCTTGTCGGTGTTGCCCACCGAGCCGCCGGCCGCGATGTCCTCGGAAGCCGTGAAGATCCCGAGCCCGCCGGTGAGCGTGACGTTGTTCTTCTCGCCCGTGCCCGCGGTGAACGACATGCCGCCCATGATCTTGATGGCGCGGTAGTTCGTGCCCAGGTTGATGCCGTACAGGTTGCTCTCGACGATCATGAAATCGTTGACGTTCTCGTAGCTGAGGAACTGGTCGATGTCGCTGTCCAGCGGATCATCGTCGCCGCTCAGCACCGTGATGTTCAGCTCGACCCAGGGGGCCGACTCACCCTCGATGTCGAACCGGCCGCCGATGTTGAACGCCGTGCCGCCCGCGTCGCCGCTCGTCCCGACGTCGCCCGACTGGATGTAGAACTCGGCGAACACTTCCAGGTTGTTCATCCCGCCGAGGCCCTTCAGGCTGGCGCCGCCGCCGATCGTGATGATCTGCGAGGTCGCGCTGCCCACGGCCGCTTCGGAGAGGGCGTTGACCGCCAGGATCGCGCCGATCCGGCTGCCCTTGCCCACGCTGTCGAGGTCGTAGTAGAAGGTCACCGCATAGGCCGCCTCGTCGTTCGACGCCGCGCCGCCTTCAAAGATGGCGGGGAGCAGCGCGACGGCGAAGTGCGCCGCGTCGCGGTTGTACCAGAGGACGACGCCGGCGACCTGGTTGTAGTCCAGGGATCCGCCGGTGTTGGCACCGAACGTGCCGGCCTGGCCCGGGGCGAAGAAGAGGCAGCTCCCCTTGCCGCGGATGTCGAACGTGAAATCGTTCTGCGTTCCGACCTGCATCGTCACCGCGTTGTCGAGCACTTCCTGCATCCGGACGGCCACGTCCCACATCACGACGCTCTGTCCGTCGCTGCCGAGCGTCCCGATGTTGCTGTAGTCGCCGTTCAACCGGACCGCGGCCAGGTTGAGCAGGACCGACACCTTGCTGGACAGGTCGAGGTCGAACCGAACGTTGGAGTTCGACTCGATGCGGGCCTCGTCCTCGAAGCCGCCGCCGAGCACGGCGACCAGCTCCTTGCCGCGGAACACCCAATCGATGTCGAAACCGCCGCTGACCGTGACCTTCAAGGTCTCTTTCCGGTCGGCGCTCGTCTGGATTCCCTGCTGCGCGTAGGCCGACAGGGCCATGACCGCGACCAGCGCGGGAGCGAACAGTGCAGACTTCTTCATTTCCGAATTCCTCCTAGCTAACCTTCCGTTCCTTGTTCTCCACCCGTCACGACTGCCCGATGGGCTCCCTCTCCCGAATTTATCGTTTCCGCCGGGGACGCGACCGCGCCTCGACGGCTGCAGACCGATCGAGCCGGGACTTCGTTTGATGAACTGCGGGCCCCCTCTTCCCTGGTCCGAATGATGCTGGACTGAAGTTTATCCGGCTTTGTTAAGGTGTCA
>DASTON010000170.1:0-8452 GCA_035762525.1 Planctomycetota bacterium
TTCTTGATTCTCGATTCTCGATTCCAGGAACCCGAAGCCGAGAAACTCACTCTCACCGGGTCCCTTCGCCTCGAGTTCTTCGCGCGCGAATCCTCGATCGAAGAACTCCGCGCCCGCGCCTCCGGACTGCCGCCTCCTCGCGGCGACGACACGTTTCTTCCCGCGGACGTCCGGATCCGGCTCGACGCCCGCGCCGCGGATCTCCGGTTCTCCGCCGACCTGGCCGTCCTCCCCTACGACGACGGCTCGAACCAGGGGCTCGGCGACGGCGGCCGCGTCCTCCTCAAGCAGCTCTTCGCCGATCTCGAGATCTCCGACCTCACGTTCCGGGCCGGCGCGTTCGAGTACGCGTGGCGGATCCGGCCGCACGGCGAGCCGTTCCTCCTCGACCTGGGCCGCTCGGAGTCGTTCTTCTCGGGCGCGGGCGACCGCGACGTCGAGCAGGCCGCGGGCGCCCTCGTGAAATGGCGGGCGGGGGATTTCGTCGAGGTCGAGGCGCTCTGGATGACGGCCCTCGAGGCCGGGCCCGCCTCGAGAGACGAGACCCCGGCCGCCCTCCTCGTCAACTTCCCGCTCAGCGAGCGGTCGGCCGTCTTCCTCGGCGCGCTCCACGTCGCCGGCGGCGGGAGCGAGCGCGTCACGACCTGGGGCGGCGGGACGGACTGGTACTTCGGCGACGACCGCGAGCTGGAGCTCTTCGGCGAGGCTTGGATCCAGTCGGGGAGGATCGCGAGCGGCGTGTCGCGGCGCGCGTGGGCGGCGCACGCGGGGGCGAGGGCGGTGACCGGCCCGTGGCGCGCGGAACTCTCCGCGTCGCGGCGGTCGGGCGACGACGATCCCGCGGACGGCAGGGACCGGACGTTCCAGTCCTACGAGGGCCAGGAGCGGCTCCGGATCGTCGAGAGCGCGGAGTTCGGCCTCGACTGGGACGTGAACGTGTCGTCGATCCGGTTTTCGCTGGTCCGGCGGCTCGGCGAGTCCGCGGAGGCGAGGATCGACGCGGCGCGCTTCCGGCTCGCGGAATCCATGCCGGGCCTCGACCGCGACCTGGGAATCGAGGTCGACGCCACGGTTTCGCACGAAATCTCGAAAGCGACGACGGCCTGGATCGCCGTCGCGGCGCTCTTCGGGTCCGACACGCTCGAATCGGCGACGATCGACCGGGAGTCCGACACGTTCCTGGCGGCGGTCGGCCTCAAGACCGTCTGGTAGAGACGCTTCACCCTTCGCGGGTTTGTTGACATAATCCTCCAGCTATGAAGGCGCTTCTCCTGGGCGCCGGGTACGCGACCCGGCTCTATCCCCTCACCCGCGAACGTCCCAAGCCGCTCCTGCCGATCGGCGGGATCGCGATCCTCGAGCGGATCTGCGGCCAGATCTTCCAGGCGCCTGGGGTGGACCGCATCTACGTCGTGACGAACCACCGGTTCGCCGGCCACTACTACCGGTGGCTCACCGAATTCCAGGAGGGGAAGAAGCCGCCGGTTCCCATCGAGATCTTCGACGACCTCACGACCTCCCCCGACGACCGGCTGGGGGCGATCGGCGACATCGACTTCGTCATCAAGCACGCCGGCGTCGACGACGATCTCCTCGTGGTCGCCGGCGACAATCTCTTCGAGTTCCCCCTCAAGTCGTTCACCGCCTTCGCGAGGAAGAAGAAATCCTCCGCCGTGTGCGTGAAGGACCTCGGGGACCGGAAGCTCGCGTCTCTGTACGGCGTGGTCGAGGTGGACAAGAAGGGGCGGATCGTCGATTTCGAGGAGAAGCCCCCCGCGCCCAAGAGCACGCTGATCGCGATCGGGGTGTATTATTTCCAGAAGGAACACCTGGTCCTCCTCCGTCAATACTTGGAGGAGGGGCAGAGCCGGGACGCGCCGGGGTATTTCATCCAGTGGCTGCACGCGCGGGTGGAGCTGTACGCGCATCCCGTGAAGGGCGCGTGGTACGACATCGGCGACATCGATTCGTACACTAAGGCGAACGACCTGTACCTCCAGCAGGGGAAACGCTCATGAAAAGCGCGGCGACGGCGGCCGTCCTCCTGGCCCTCGCGGGCTGCGTCTCGCCCCCGGAGAGCGGGCCGAGAAACCGGAAGCTGACGTACGGCCTGTTCTACGACGTCTTCCGGCCCGATTCGTCGCGCCGGCAGGAGCTCGCGCGGAAGCTCGACCGGCCGGCCGCGCCCGAGATCGACGAGTCGTACGACGTGAGCAAGATCCGCGCGGTGCGGCAGTACTCGGAAGTGCCGGACGACTACGACCTCCGCGACTGGAAGGACGGCGTGCTCGCCCGGGCGGACGCCGGAATGCTCCGCCGGATGCGCGACGACACCGCCGCGAAGGTGGGAACGCTGGAGGGCCGGCTCGCGAGCCTCAACCGCGAGCCCCCGTCGATCAGCCGGGGCCGCATCGAGCCGGTGCGCCAGCAGCTCGACGTCGAGAAGATGAAGCTGGTCGAGATCGACAACCGCCTGGCCCGGGCGGAGTAGGGTAGAGCTCCAAGTTTCTGGCTCCCAGCTCCCAGCTGGGCTCCGGGCTCCGGAGCTTCGAGCCAGCAGCTTCGAAGCTTGTAGCCCCGCCGGGAGCTCCGAGGCATGGAGCTTGTAGCTTCACTTCGAGTTCGAGATTTCAATCAACCGTATTTCTGGTCGAGAAAATAATCTCGCCTTGGGCAAGGGCCCCCCGCTCATTCCCAGCCCGCGATTGACGATCACCCTCCCGCCCTCGATCGCCGTCTCTCCCGGCGGAAACCCCGGGGGCGAGCGCCATGCCGGAAGGAGGGGGCCGAGTCCCGGCACGCGGATCTGGCCGCCGTGCGTGTGGCCGCAGAGGAAGAGCGAGGCCTGGCCGGGGACCAGGCGCGACGCCGTCTCCGGAGCATGGTGGAGCACGATGCGGTAGGCCTCGGGCGGCGCCGGGCGCAGGATGTCCGCGAGGGACCGCGACGGGTGCATGGACAGCCCCGCGATCACGACGGGCGTGCCGTCCGCGTCGAACTTCACGAAGTCGTCGCGGAGCAGCGTGGCGCCGGCCTCCTCGAAGGCCTTCGCGATCCGGTACTTGTGGTCGTGGTGGCCCTCGACGCCGTAGATTCCGTAGCGGTTCGGGATCGCCCGCAGGAGCTTGACCAGCAGGGAGAGCGCGTCGCGGCTGTTGACGTAGTCGCCCGTGAGCAGGACGAGGTCCGGCCGCTCCTTCTGCGCGACGGCGAGCAGTCGCTCCTCCCCGGGGCCGAATTCCTCGAGATGAAGGTCCGAGAGATGCAGGATTTTCAATCGGGGTCCCGCGGCCGCTTCGATGCGGGAGCGTTCGACCGTGACCCAGCTCGGCTCGACCAGGAACGCCCACGCGATCGCGAGGGTGAAGAGCGCGGCGTAGACGGCGGCGGCGGCGCCGAGCGGGGGCCAGAGCGCGGCGGCCACGAGCGGCCCGGGCGGCTTCCGCTTGAGCGGCTTGATGCGGCGGCGGATCGAGCCCCACGCCCGGAGGCCGATCACGCAGAAGGAAGCGAGAGGTAGGAGGGCGCCGACCAGGACGAGGAGGAATCCGGAGGGGACCACTTTGCAAAGCTCCCAGCCTCTTGCCTCCAGCTCCCAGCTGGGCTTCGAGCTCCGGAGCTTCAAGCCAGCGGCTCCGAAGCTTGAAGCTTCTGGCTCCGCAGCTCGGAGCTTGAAGCCCCGCTGGGAGCTGGAAGCTCGAAGCTGGAAGCTCGCTTAGTTCCCACCTTCCTTCTTCTTAAGTTCTTCAGTAAGGCGGTCGATCTCCTCGCGCTGCTTCTTGATCGACTCGTCGCGGTCTTTCACCTGCTGCTCCAGCTCGGCGATCTTGGCCTTGTCGGCTTCGAGCTGCTTCTTCGTCGCCTCGTCGCCGCCTCCGCCGCCCTCGGCGATCTTCTTCTTGAGCTCGTCGCGCTCGGTCTCCAGGGCGGTCACCTTCTCGTTCGCGGCCTTGATCGCGGCGTCCTTCTCCTCCATGGCCTTCTTCGTGGCTTCCGCGTCCGTGCCGCCCGCCTCGACTTTCTTCTTCAGCTCGTCGCGCTCGGTCTCCAGGGCGGTCACCTTCTCGGTCGCGGCCTTGAGGGCGGCGTCCTTCTCCTCGAGCTGTTTCTTCACCCCTTCGGCGCCCGCGCCGCAGTCGGCGTGCGCCTTGACCGCGGCGTCGCGCTCGCCTTCCACCGTCGCCAGCTTTTCGCTCGTGGCCTTGAGGGCCGCGTCCTTCTCCTCGACCTGCTTCTTCATCCCCTCGGCGCCGGCGCCGCATTCCGAGTGGGCCTTGACGGCGGCGTCGCGCTCGGCGGTCAGCGCCTGGGTCATCTCGGCGCACTTCGCGTGGTCGTCCATGACCTTCTTGCAGGTGGTCTCGTGCTCCGTGAGCAGGCCCGTGTACATCTCCTTCCAGTTGGCCGTCGGAGGAGGATCGTCCTTCGAAGCGGGTTCGTCGGTCCACGGGCCCGCGGCCGCCTTGCGGCGGGCGCGTTCGAGTCCGTCCATCGCCTGGCGGTCGCCCGGCGACGAGTCGAGGGCGCGGGCGTACGCCGACTCCGCTTCGCGGTAGTTCTTCTTTCCGAGATGGATCCAGCCCTGGGCCTTGTAGGCGGCGGCCTCGCCGGCCGGGCTCAGGGGGCCCGAGAGCGAGTTGTCGAGAAGGCCCATCGCGTTGGCGGCGTTGGCCTTGGCGGCGTCGAGGCCCCGGATCAGGCTGCCGAGAGAATCGTCGGTGAACCAGGGGGAGTCGATCTCCTCGACGTAGTGGACCCGGATCCAGGGGCGCGAGTCGAAGTTGCTCTCCACGACGCCGCGGATCCGGATGGGCGTGTAGCGGTCCATGGCGTACAGCTCCGCGATTTCCGGCGAATCGCCGGAGATGTAGAGCGTCGGGATCGAGCGGCCGCGGCCGCGCACGTCCCACACGGCGGCGTCGGCGGGCCAGACGGAGAAGGACTTGAACTCGCCGGGCTTGAACGGGGTGTAGTACGCCTGCCAGACGCTCTCGTCGCGGCGGTTGAGCATGGCGGTGAACTCGACCTCGAGTCCCCTCTGGGGATTGCGCACGATTTCGCTGAGCGGGGCGGGCCGGAACTTCAGCGAGGGGTCGCTGTGATAGTCCCGCTTTTCGAAGCCCTCCGGCCGCTGGCCGGCGAAGCCGCACGAGACCGGAAGTCCGGCCGCCGCGAGCGCCGCCACGAGCAGGAATCGACGCATAGCTCTCCTCCCCAGGTTTGGGCCCGGCCGGCCGCCCGACGGTCGTGAAAGGGGTTCCGGTTCGGGTTCTTTTACTCTAACGCATGAATCATGTCAGTCAATAGGAATCCAGAAGAGGCCAACGGGAATCGGGGCGGGGCGTTAATAAGTGAAGCCATGAAGGGGATGCGACGGCGGAGGACGCGGGGGGTCGCGCTGCTGCTGGCGCTGCTCGTGCTGACGATCCTGATCCTCATCGTCGGGCAGATGGCGGTCTCCGGCGCCCACAACCGCTCCATCTCCCGCAACGCGACGGCGTCGCTCCAGAACGAGTACGGCGTGCTCGGCGGCTACCGGCAGGCGCTCGTCCGGATCCTGGCGGACCGCGACCGGAATCCCGACGTCGACACCCTCGAGGACGTGTGGAACCCGGCCTTCGCGTTCCCCCTCGGCGCCGCGCAGGTCAGCGGGCGGATCGTCGACTGCGAGCGCCGGTTCAACCTCTCCGCGCTCGTGAACAACGAGGGCGAGATCGTGCCGGAGGCGAAGGCGCAGCTGGTGCGGCTCATCCAGAACCTGGGGCACGAGCCGACCGAGAACGCGGAGCGGATCGCGGACTACGTGGACGCCGACACGAAAGGCTCGTTCGAGGCCGGCGCGCGGAACGCCCGCCTCCTCAACCTCCAGGAGCTCCAGCGCATCGAGGGGCTCGCGCGCGAGGTGCTGTTCGGCGAGGGCCAGCGGCGCGGCCTGCTGCCGTACCTGACCGTCTGGCCGAAGGACGGGCAGCTCAAGATCAATCCCAATACGGCGCCGCTCGAGGTCCTCCAATCCCTCGACGAGGAGATGACGCAGGAGCGCGCCCAGGCGATCCTCACGTACCGCGACGGCGCGGGCGACGACGGCCAGAAGCGCGTCTTCAAAACCGTGGAGGACGTGAGGCAGGTCCAGCAGCTCCCGAACGATCTCGTCAACCGGATCTCCGGCCGGCTCGCGTTCAAAGCCGCGGCGTTCGAGATCCGGGTCGTGTCGACGACTTACAACGTGTCGCGCAAGGAGCTCTACGCCGTGCGGTGGAAGGGCGCCGGCGCCGGTCAAGAGGGCGGCGAAGCTGAATCGAAGCTCGAGTTGATCGGCTCCATGAGAGAACACGACTACTTCGATCTTAAACCCGATGAGTGAGCTCTAAGCTTTAAGCTATAAGCCAAAGCCCGTACGGGCTCTTCTCGGGCTTAAAGCTTAAAGCTTTGAGCTTAAAGCTGGCTCTACACGTCGATCGTCAACCCTTCCTTCGCTGTGACGACATCCATCTTTTTCGCGATCTTCTTGGCAATCGCCTTGGCGTTCTTCGTGATCCGGTCCATGGCGCCGTCCGGATGGGTGGGTTCGTGGTGGAAGAGGACCAGGCGCTTGACGGCGGCCTGGGCGGCCATGCCCACGACTTGCGACAGCGAGCTGTGGCCCCATCCGCGCTTCTGCGCGTACTCCTCGTCGGTGTACTGGGCGTCCGCGATGAGCAGGTCGAGGCCGCGCAGGAACTCGACGACGCTCCGGTTGCACCCCTCGATGAACGCGAGGCGGCGGCGGATCGAGGGATCGGACGGATCCCCCTTCTCGGCCATCACGTCGTAGTAGGGCTCGTTGTCGCCCGTGTAGGCGCCCGCCCGGTCGCCCCGGCGGAATTTGTAGGCGAGCACGCGGATCGGGTGGTTCATCGACTTGGTCGAGAACTCGATGTCGCCGATCCTCCACGACTGCTCCTCGATCTCGCGGAACTGCATCTTCGCGGCGAGTTCGACGCCGCGCACGGGGAAGTACGCGTACTGCATCTGGAACATCACCGCCTCTTCGAGCGACTTGTCGAGCGCGCGGGGGCCGTAGACGACGATCTCGTTCGCCGGGTTGTAGATCGGCGTGAAAAACGGAAACCCCTGGATGTGGTCCCAGTGCGTGTGGCTCAGGAGCAGGTGGATCTTGAGCGGCTTCCCTTCCGCGGCCAGCTTGAGGCCGAGTTCGCGCAGGCCCGTGCCGCCGTCGAGGATGACGACCTCGTTGCCGCCGAGGAGCTGGAGGCACGAGGTGTTGCCCCCGTACCGCATGGTGCTCGGGCCGGGGCAGGGGATGGACCCGCGAACGCCCCAGAATCGGACCTGTAGTTTCTTTGCGGCGGTGGGTGACAAGTGACCCAAGTTATAGTGTGAGTCGTTTAGCTTCAAGCTTCTCTGCTACCGGCTTCCAGCGGGGCTCACGAAGAAGCTCCAAGCTCCATGCTCCGAAGCTCCCAGCTGGGCTTTGAGCTTCGAAGCTTCAAGCTAGACGCTGCCAGCTCCGAAGCTCCGGAGCTTGAAGCCCAGCTGGGAGCTGGGAGCCAGAAGCTGGAAGCTTCTTTTGTAGACTCGACAAGCCCAGTTACACATTCCACAATTTGAACATGAGGGTATCGGTCGTCCTTCTGGCGGCGGGCTTGGGGAAGAGGATGGGGGGCAAGACGCCCAAGGCCTTCCTGAAACTGGGCGGCCTGCCCCTGTACCGACATTCAATGGACGTCTTTAAGTCCATGAAGGAAGTCCGGCAAGTCATCCTGGTGGTCCCCAAGGGGGTGAAAGGAGGCATAGAAGGAGGATCCAGGAGGCAGGATTCGGTCCGAAACGGCCTCGGGGCGGTCGATCCGGCGTCCGACGTGGTCCTGATCCATGACGCGGCCCGCCCTTTTGTCACTCCGGAGCTCGTCCGGAGGGTCATACAGGGGACGATGGAGCATGGAGGGGCCATCCCGGGGGTCCCCGTGAGGGACACCCTCAAACGGATGGACTCGGCGGGTCACATCGAGGCCACGGTCGACCGCAGCGTCCTGTGGGCCGCCCAGACGCCCCAGGGGTTCAAAAACGGGGTCCTGGAGGCCGCCTATGCGTCCGGGCACGGCCTTGAGGACGCCTCGGACGACGCCCAGATCGTGGAACGGGCGGGGGGCCGGGTGGCGATCGTGGATGGAAATCCGGAGAATTTCAAAATTACATCAAAGTCCGACCTGGATCTAGCCGAGGATTACCTGCGTCGGAGGCGCTCCCGGACGTCACGGGGGACGCCAGGGCCGCATCACGCCGTAGCTCCGAAGGAGCGAAGGCGGACGCCTCGAAAGAGGCGGCGGCCATGACAATGGGGCAGAACGGCCTACCGGCCGTGCCACCGTCAAGGGGGCGCGGACGCCGGTAACATTAGAGTTTTCTCATATAAGGCCCTTGACACCTTAACAAAGCCGGATAGACTTCA
>DASTON010000171.1:0-7823 GCA_035762525.1 Planctomycetota bacterium
AGGAGCAGGAGTGCGTACAGCATCCGACCTCCGAAGAAGCTATAAGCTCCAAGCTTTAAGCTTTAAGCCAAAGCCCGTACGGGCTCTCTCCGGCTTAGAGCTTAAAGCTTAGAGCTTAAAGCTGACTGGTCCTAAGAACCGCCCTGGTCCGGAGTCTTGTCGGCCCCGGCGCCACGGCTGTCGCTGTTGGGCTTCGGCTTCTTTCCCGCTTTGCCGCGACCGCGGCAATTGCCGCCCGATCAGTTACCGGGCCGGCCGCAACCTTTTCAGTTGCCGATGCCGCGTCACTGCGACGGCAGGGGAAGCGCCTGCAGGTCGCTCAGGTCCATGCGGGCGAGGCGGATCGACGAGTCCAGGTCCTCCTTCATCCGCTTCGCCGCCGCGGCGTCGCCGCGGTTCTCCGCGCCCTCCGCGAGCACCTTGAAGTTCTGGCGCGCGCCCTCGATGTACGGCTCCCACTCGGTCCGGGGGAACCCCTCGAGGCGGAGCAGCCAGGTCATGTAGTGCTGCGAGGCGGCGAGCGCCGTCCGCGTCTCGTCCACCAGCTTGGAATCCGCCTTGGGATCGCGCGACACGTCGTCGAGGAGCGACTCCAGCTCCTCGTTCGCCTCGGGAAGCCGGCCCACGTACGTCATCGCGTGGCTCTTCGCGAGGCGGAGGCGGCGGACCAGATCCTTCCTGTCAGGAGTAGCCTTTTGGAGGGCGAGATCGTACTGCTCGATCGCGGCGGCGTAGTCCTTGGACGCCGAGAGGGCGTCGGCTTTCGCGAGGATGCCGGCGAGTTCGTCGCGATCTTTCCACTTCTGGCCCGGGCCGTAGAAGTGGACCGCGCCCGCGGCGAGGGGCGCCACGATCCAGGCGATGATGAGTGCGCTACGCATGGAGGGTCACCTCCTTTTTGCGTCGGGCCGCTTCCGCTTCCGGACGCTCCGATTTCTCCCGGGCGCGATCCGTTCTCACGCCCGGTCTCCATCCCGCGCCCCACCACGCCAGGGCCGCGGGGAGCAAGGCCAGCGCTCCCGCTCCGAAGGCGACCGCGGCCAGCGCGTACTCGCGCTTCGTCGGATCGCCCGCCGTGTCCCGGAAGGTCATCGAGGCGAGCTGCCTCAGCGTCTCCGTCTCCAGGTGCTTCCGGTTCCCGTCATGATAGACGCCGCGCAAACGGGTAGCAATCTGTTTTAACGTCAACGTATCCTGCCGGGACAGGTGCCCGTCGATGAACTTCCCCACCCGCGCGTCCCCCACCCCGACCACCACGACGTCCGCCACCGAGGGCGGCATGTCGGGCATGCCGACGGAGGGAACGGTGTCGCCGTCGGTGAGGATCAGGACCGCCGTGCTTCCCAGCTTCCACGGCCGGGCCGTTTCCGCCGCGAGGCGGATGCCGTCAAAGAGGCGGGTCTTGCCGATGTCGAACGCGTGATAGAGCGGGAGATCCCCCAGGATGTTGCGGATGACCTCGAGATCGCGCGTGTCGACGACGACCGGGAGCGCGCCGTTGTGGACGGCCACGACGCTCCACCGGATCCGTCCCGTGTGGACGCGCTTGAAGAACGACTCCATCAGCTCGGCCACGCGCTGCGCCCGGGTCTTGTTCCCCTCGACCCCGGCGTCCTTCAGCTTCATGCTCGGGGAGACGTCCAGGACCAGGATCACGTGCCGCGGATCGTCGGTCTCCTCGATCTCCGTCGTGAAGACCTTGGGAGGCAGGACCAGGAGCGTCGCCAGCCCCCACGCCGCCGCGGCGACGGCCGCGATGCGCAGGAACGGCGACAGGCGCGCCCACACGCGGGGCCTGCCCGACGGACCGAACGCGAGCGGCGCCACGCGGCGCACCCTCGAGCGGTGCAGCCACTCCGCGATCGCCGCCAGGACGAGCGCCGCGATTCCGATTCCTTCCGCTACCACGGCGAATACCTCAATCCGAACATCGCGAGGAGCGCGGCCCCCAGCGCCGACAGTCCGGCGATGGAGAACGGCCCGTGGAAGTCCTGGGTCTCCGGCAGCGTCTTCTCCATCCGCGTCTTCCGCATCTCGTGGATGCGCTTCATCACCTGGCGGAGCGCGTCGGGATCGCCGGCCGCAAAGACCGCGCCGCCGGTGATGTCCGCGATCGTGTGGAGCTGGGTCGGCGGCGAGTCCTCCGCGGTGTGAATCGTGTACACGGAGATGTTGCTCTCGCGGAGCTTGCGGGCGATCCCTTCGTCGGCGCCCCCCCAGAGGTCGTAGCTCTCGCCGTCCGAGACCAGGATGATCATCCGGTCGCCTTCCTCGCGCGCCGCGAGCACCTTCATGCAGTTGTTGAGCGCCATGCCGATCATCGTGCCGCCCCCGAACCACTCGGGCAGCTTCTCGGGCCTGAGGAAGGGAGGCGAGCACTTGAAGGCGGAGGCGTCGGTCGTGATCGGGATCCAGTGCAGGACGGAGCTGCCGAAGATCGTCAGGCCGAAGGCGTCCCGGTCCTTCTCGGACACCTTCGCGACCTCTTTCGCGGCCGGCTTCGTGTCCTCCTGCCGGTACGTGATGAAGTCGTTGATCGCCTTGATCGCGGCGTCGCTGCGCGTGCCGTCGCCGAACGCGGCGGTCATCGACCCCGAGACGTCGAGGGCGAATTCGATGTTGGTGATGACGCGCTTCGTCTTGGGCTCGGCGAGCTCGCGGGGCCCCGCCAGCAAGATGATGGCGACGGCGAGGAGCAACGGCGCGAACGATTGCGCCGCGCGCATGATGCTCGTCAGCCAGCGGCCGCCCTTGCGCGGCGCGTGGTCGAACGGGAGGACGACGCGCTGTCCGCGGTTCTTCCATTCGCGGGCGAGAAGCACGATCGGCAGCGCCAGGAAGATCAGGACCGCGGGATAGGCGAACGTCACGCGTCCTCCTTCGACGGCTGCGGAACGGCCGGAGTGAGCTTGTAGGGAGCCAGGAGCGTGCCGACGTCGACGTCCTTGCGCGGGCCCGGCCGGTGGAGCCACTCCTCGAGCGTCCGAAGGAGCTCTCCCGGCACCTCGCGCCGCCGGAGTTCGACGAGCGCGTCGGCGACTTCCAGGTTCTCCAGGCCTTCGCGTCGGCGCCAGAACGACAGGAGGAGCCGCTCCAGTTCCGCCTGTTCGTCGCGGGTCAGCGCCCCCTGCGAGGCCTTGTGGACGTAGACCTCCAGCTGTTCCGCGAGCGATTTCGGAGGCGCAGCGACGATCGCGGCGGCTCTTTTCCGGCGGGTCACGATCAGGGCGACGAGGCCGAGCAACCACGCGACCCCGGCGGCAATCATGATGTTCCGGTAAATCGCCCCGAAGCCGACGGAGCCGGGCGCCGCGTCGCTGACCGGACGCATCGGCCCGGCATACGCGGCCACGATCTCGACGGGAATCGGAGGCACGTCGTCCATCGACGACCCGTCCTTCCGCCGGAGCCAGTTCCGCAGGTCGTACTTGCCCGGCTCGAGCCCGTGGTACACGAGGTCGTACCTGAACGCGGTCCCGTGTCGCGCCACGCTCTCGACGCGCAGGACGATCGGCGTCCGCTGATCCTCGAGCGGCTTGGCCTCGAGCTCCGTGCCCGGGAGGACGCAGTCCTTGATCCGGCTCGGCAATCCCACCGTGGGGGTCTCTTGGGGAGCTCCGAGCTTCCGGCTCCCGGCTCCCAGCGGGGCTTCAAGCTTCAAGCTACAAGCCGACAGCTCCGAGCTTCGAAGCTTGAAGCCTCTGGCTCGGAGCTCGTCGCTCGTTGCCCAGCTGGGAGCTGGGAGCAAGAGGCTTGAAGCGAAGCCGATGAAGAGAATGAACCTCATCGGCTTCCTCGTCCCACGCGATCGCGTGTCCGAAAGAAGTGCGAGAGCTTGTGCAGGAACGGCCGGTCGATCGGGATCCGGAGATGGTCGATCCGTCCTCGCTTCAAGTCGTCGGCGACCAATTCGGGATCGAGCCAGCGCTTCCGGCCGTGGGTCGCGAACACCTCGCCGGTCTCCGCCTCCTGGGCGAGGAAAATCCCCGCGCCGCGCAGGTCGCGCTCGGCGGGATCCTCGAGCTGGAGCGCGATGACGTCGTGGCGCTGGCCGAGGAGCCGCAGCGACGGAAGCGCGTCGGCGTCGTGCAGGTCGCTCAGGATGATGATCGTCGCCCGGTTCTTGAGCGTCGCCCCTAGCTCGGTGACGCGCGCGGCCAGGGCCGTCCGCTCGTCGAGCCGGTACCGCCGCAGCTGGAAGAGCCACTCGTAAACCTGCTCGCGCGAGAGGCTCGGCAGCCGGCGCAGGTCGCGCTCCCCGACGCCCATGACGCCGACCGGGCTGGCCCGCGCGAGGCACGCGAGGGCGAGTCCGCCGGCGATCTGGATGGCCCACCCGTACTTGCTGGTCCGGGCCGACGAGACCGTCATCGACGCGGACGTGTCGACGAGGAGGTACACGGGCATGCGCTTCGGCGCTTCGTACTCCTTCACGTGCACTTTGGCGGTGCGCGCCGTGACGCGCCAGTCGATCGACTTGATGGGATCGCCCGGGACGTAGAGCCGCGACTGGACGTACTCCATGCCCGAGCCGAGGAACGGCGACCGGTCGGAGCCGTACGCGAGGGTGTCCGCGAGCCGCTTGACCGCCAGCCGGAACTGGCGCTCATTGAGCGGATCACACCGGTCCAGCTCGTACACGGAATCAGGCATAATTCCAACCTGGGACTTCGACCCTGAGATTTCCGATTTCTGATTTCCGATTCCCGATTTCCGGCAATCGGCAATCGTCAATCGTCAATCGGCAATCGTCCTCCCGGATCCGACTAGCCCATTGAAGCGAGGATCTCTTTAAGGATTTGCTGTCCCGTCAGGCCTTCCGCCAGCGCCTCGTACGTCAGGCGCATGCGGTGGAGGCAGACGTCTTCCGCGAGCGCGAAGAGATCCTCCGGAACGGCGTAGGCGCGGCCCCGCAGGAGCGCGCGCGCGCGGGCCGCCTGCGCGAGGGCGATGCCGGCGCGCGGGCTGCACCCGATCTCGATCTTGGGATGCTTGCGGGTGCGGTGGACGAGCTCGACGGCGTGCTTCAGGAAGACCTCGCTGACGTGGACGGCGTGCACGCGTTCCATCACCTCCACCAGTCCCTCGGCCGATCCGACGGGCGCGTCGCCCACCATGTCGAACTCCGTCCGGTTGAGCGCCCCGCGGCCCTCCTTCGAGAGGCCGAGCGTCAGGTTGCGCTGGACGATCCGCTCCTCCTCCTCGCGCGCGGGATAGTGGAGGCGGTGGCAGAGCATGAACCGGTCGAGCTGCGCCTCGGGAAGTTCGAACGTGCCGCTCTGCTCGATCGGGTTCTGCGTGGCGATGACGACGAACGGGACCGGGAGCTTGTAGGTCGTGTTGCCGATCGTCACGCGCCGCTCCTGCATCGCCTCGAGCAGCGCGCTCTGCACCTTGGGCGCCGCGCGGTTGATCTCGTCCGCGAGGAGGAGGTTCGTGAAGATCGGGCCCTGGCGCGTCCGGAACGAGCCGGCCTGCTGGTCGAGGATCTCTGATCCCACGATGTCGGAGGGGAGGAGGTCGATCGTGAACTGGACGCGGGCGAACTTGAGGTCGATCGCCTTCGCGAGGGCGTTGACGAGCAGCGTCTTCGCCAGGCCGGGCACGCCCTGCAGGAGGAGGTGGCCGCCCGTGAGCAGCGCGATCAGGAGCCGCTCGACGACGATTTCCTGGCCGACGACGACGAGCGCGACGCGGTCCTGGACGGACCGGATCCAGGCGCCGTCGGCCTTCGGGGACACATCGGGGGCGCGCTTCGGCGCGGCCTGGAGGGGTTCGCTCATCGTGGGGAGGCCTCCGCGCCCCGGTCGGGGCGATGTACATACGACGGCAACGGAGAACAACGGTTGGTACGAATTCCGTAAATCAACACGCCCGAGACTATAACCGAGTTTGGAGCTTCAAGCTCCATGCTCCGACGCTCCCTGCTGGGCTTCAAGCTCCAAGCTTCGGAGCCGGAGGCTTCGAGGCTTCGGAGCCGCTGGCTCGGAGCTCCGAAGCTCGAGGCCCAGCAGGGAGCTGGGAGCCAGAAGCTGGAAGCCGTTTTTTTCTTGCCTTGGCCGGCGCATCTGCTACACATGTAGCAGATATGGCGCTCAGCGAAGCGGAGTGGAAGGTGATGGAGGCGCTCTGGGAGCGCTCGCCCGCCACGGTGCGGGACGTCCTCGGCCGCCTCCCCGCCGGAACCGGCTGGGCCTACACCACGGTGAAGACGATCCTCGAGCGCCTCGCCGCCAAGGGCGCGATCCGGCGCCGGCAGCGCGACCGCGCGGGATGGTTCGAGCCCGTGCTCACGCGCAACAAGGCGCGCCGCTCCGCCGTGCGGTCGCTCCTGGACCGGGCCTTCGACGGAGCCTTCGGTTCCCTCCTGCACCACCTCGCCTCCGAAGAGAAGATCTCCGCGGGAGACCGGCGCCGCCTGATGGAGCTCCTTGAAGAGGACGACCGGCGCAAGGGAGGGGGACGATGATCGCCGCGTGGTGGAGCTGGATGACGGCGATGTCGCTCCAGATCGCGGTCGTCGTGGCCGTCGTCGCCATCCTGGAGCGGCTCCTGGCGCGGCGACAGCCCAGGCTGGCGGCCGCGCTGTGGCTCGCGGCCCTGGCGAAGCTGGCGATCCCGCCTTTCGTGGAATCGCCCGTGAGCCTCGTCCAGATTCCCGCATCGACGTCCGGCGACGGTCGGGCGTGGTTCTGGTTGTGGCTGGCCGGCGTGCTCGTCTTCGGATCGCTGGCCGTTCGCCGCCATCGCCGCCTGCGCCGGGAATTGCTCGACGGAGCGCGCCCGATCCGGCCGGGGGTCCTCGTCTCACCCCGGGTCAACACGCCGTGCGTTCTCGGATTCCTCCGCCCCGTCGCGCTGGTTCCTCCCGGGCCCGTTCACGAGCACGCCCTGCTCCACGAGTTCATGCACGTCCGCCGGCGCGATCCGCTGATGAGCCTCGTCGCCTTGTCGATCCAGGTCCTGTACTGGTTCCACCCGGCCGCGTGGCTCATCCGCTCCCGGCTCGCCACGCTGCGCGAAGTGGGATGCGACGCCGACGCGGCCCGGTCCCTCGGCGAGCGCGCGCCCGAGTACCGCCGAATGCTGCTCGAAACGGCCCGCCCTCGCGTCCTGCCGGCCGCGGGAGTCAGCGGACTGTCCTGCCGGCTCGTGGAGCGGCTCGAATGGCTGGGCCGGGAAACCCCCTCCGTCCCCCGCCGGATCCTGGCCGGCGCCGCCGCCGCGCTCGTGCTGGCGACGTGCGTCCCGCTCGCCCGCTCGGCCGCCCCCTTCGCCTGGCCCAAGCTCGAAGAAACCCAGGGATGCCTTCAACGCCGGTTCGTGATCTTGGAAGCTATGTCCCGCCAACCCTGAAATCCGGAGAAATCCCATGAAGAGCTCGCTCGTCGTCGCCGTCCTCCTCGGCCTGTCCGGCTCCTCCTTCGCCCCCCAGGACCCGCCCGACATGGAGAAGGAAATGGCCAAGATGAAGAAGTGGACGGAGCCCGGGAAGAAACACGAGGCTCTCAAGCGGTTCCTCGGATCGTGGTCCACCGAGACGGCGATCATGGGCGCGCCCCCGGTGAAGGGAACCTCGGACATCGGGTGGCTCATGGAGGGACGCTGGCTCAAGCTGGACTCCAAGAGCACGCTCTTCGGAAAGCCCTTCCACTCCGTGTCGATCATGGGCTACGACAACACGAAGATGAGCTACGTGACCACCACCGTCTCGTCCTTCGACACGGCGATGATCCGGACCGAGGGCAATTTCGACCAGCACGGGAAATCGCTGGTCAGCTACGGGACGCTCGACGAGTACATGACGGGCGAGCACGACAAGC
>DASTON010000172.1:0-7795 GCA_035762525.1 Planctomycetota bacterium
CTTGTTTTTTCTCCTGCGGAGCGTCGGATGACCCCGAAACCCCAGGCCAAGCCGATGGCGCGCCCCGCGCGCAAGTCGGTGGTGGGCCGCGTCGTCAGCGACAAGATGGACAAGACCATCGTGGTCCAGGTGGAGCGCATCGTCCGCGATCCGCGCTTCGGCAAGTTCCTCAAGAAGTACTCCAAGTGCTACGCCCACGACGAGAAGCGCGAGGCCAAGTCCGGCGACCGCGTCGAGATCGCCGAAACGCGCCCCATGTCCAAGTCGAAGCGGTGGCGCCTCGTCTCGATCCTCGAGAAGGGCGCGGCCGAAGTCGCCCCCGTGCCGGTCGTGATGGCCACGCTGAAGGGTGGCGAAGCCTCTCCTTCGGCGCCGGAGGCGAAGGGCTAGGCCCATGATCCAGATCAAGTCGATCCTGGACGTGGCCGACAACACCGGCGCCAAGATGGTCGGCGCGATCCAGGTCCTGGGCCAGTCCCGCCAGCGGTACGGCCGCGTCGGCGACGTCATCGTCGCGACCGTCAAGCGCGCCATGCCCGGCTCCGCCATCAAGCAGGGCGACGTCGTCCGGGGCGTCATCGTCCGCACGCGCTCGGTGATCCGGCGCGAGGACGGCAGCTACGTCCGGTTCGACCGCAACGCCATGGTCCTCCTCGACACCGAGGGCAACCCGCGCGGCACCCGCATCTTCGGCGCCGTGCCCCGCGAGCTGCGCAACAAGTTCATGAAGATCATCTCCCTCGCGGCGGAAGTGGTGTAGCCGTGAAGATCCACCGCAACGACATCGTGATGGTCATCTCCGGCGACGGCGCCGCGCGCGGCCAGCAGGGCAAGGTGATCCGCGTCCTCGACGGCGGCCGCCTCCTCGTCCAGGGCGTGAACATGGTCTGGAAGCACATGCGCCGCAGCCAGCAGCACCCGCACGGCGCGCGCATCGAGAAGGAAGCCTCCGTCCACGTCTCGAACGTCATGCTCGTCTGCCCCAGCTGCAGCAAGCCGACCAAGGTCGCGATGACGAAGACCGACAGCGGCGAGAAGGACCGCCACTGCAAGAAGTGCAAGGCCGTCATTCCCGCGGGAACGGCGTAAGCCATGGCGCGACTTCTCGAACGGTACCGGAACGAAATCGTCCCCGAGCTCAAGAAGTCGCTCGGCAAGGACAACCCGATGGCGCTCCCGCGCGTCGAGAAGGTCACGATCTCGATGGGCGTGGGGAAGGCGATCGAGAACAAGAACCGCCTCGACGCCGCGGCGCGCGACCTCGGCCAGATCGCCGGCCAGAAGCCCGCGCTCACCCGCGCCCGCAAGTCGGTCGCGAACTTCAAGCTCCGCAAGGGCCAGCAGATCGGCGTGAAGGTGACGCTCCGCGGCGCGCGCGCCTACGAGTTCCTGGACCGCCTGATCTCGATCGTCATCCCCCGCATCCGCGACTTCCGCGGGCTGTCGCCGAAGGCGTTCGACGAGGCGGGGAACTACAACCTCGGGATCTCGGAGCAGGTCGTCTTCCCCGAGATCAACCTCGACAAGGTCGAGTTCGTCCAGGGCATGAACATCACGATCGGCGTGAAGGCGCGGAAGCGGGCCCACTCGTTCGAGCTCCTCAAGCGGCTCGGCGTCCCGTTCCGCACCCAGGAGACGGAGGAGAAGCGGAGCGCCCGCATGTCCGCTCCCGCCCTGAAGGCAAGCGAAGCGCATCCTTCAGGGCCCGCGCCCACGATGGAAGCGGGCTCGTCCGCCGTAGCTCCGACAGGAAACTGATCGAGAGAGGCAGAAACAGGGCGAAGGTGGGGACATAACGAATGGCCAGCATCCGTTGGAAGGTGAAGCAGGCGGCGCCCGTGAAGTTCAAGACGCGGGCGTACAACCGCTGCAAGATCTGCGGGCGGCGGCGCGGCTACCACCGGAAGTTCAACGTGTGCCGGCTTTGCTTCAGAGATTTGGCCAACCGCGGAGAAATCCCCGGGGTGAGAAAGGCGTCGTGGTAGTTCGCCTCCGCCCTGTAGCAGCTGCTACAGGGCTACGGCGGAATGTTAGGAAGAGTTATGGCTAGCAGCGATCCCGTCGGCGACATGATTTGCATCATCAAGAACGCGAACCAGCGACGCCACGCGAAGGCGGCGGTGACGCACTCGAAACTGAAGGAAGGCGTCGCCCAGGTCCTCAAGGCCGAGGGCTACCTGTCGGACGTCAAGGTGATCACCGACGAGAAGACGCCCTTCAAGAAGACGATGTGGCTGTACCTGAAGTACGACGCGGAGAACCGCCGCGTCCTGACGGACATCAAGCGCGTCTCCTCGCCGGGGCGGCGCATCTTCCGCGGCTCGACGGAGGTCGCGAAGGTGCTCGACGGGCTCGGCGTCTCGGTCCTGACGACGTCCCGGGGAATTCTCAGCAGCCGCCAGGCGAAGAAGATGAACGTCGGCGGCGAACTCATTTGCAGGGTTTGGTAGCGACATGTCGCGGCTTGGAAGAAAACCGATCGACGTCCCCGACAAGGTGAAGGTCAACCTCGCCGGGTCCGTCGTCCACGTCGAAGGCCCCGCGGGCAAGCTCTCGTGGACCGCGCGGCCGGAGATCAAGGTCAAGATCGAAGGCGGCAAGCGGGTCGTCGTCGAACGGAGCGGCAACTCGAAGCTCATCAAGTCGCTCCACGGCACGGCGCGGAGCCTGATCGCCGGCATGGTCCAGGGCGCCCTCAACGGCTACGAGAAGATCCTCGACATCAGCGGCGTCGGCTACGGCGCGAAGATGGCGGGGGAGAAACTCACGATGATCATCGGGTTCTCGCACCCGGTCGAGTTCACGGCGCCGAAGGGGCTCGTCGTGACGTGCCCGACGCCGACCTCGATCTCGATCAAGGGTCCCGACAAGCAGCTGGTCGGGGAGTTCGCGGCCAAGGTGCGCCGGACGCGCAAGGCCGAGCCGTACAACCAGAAGGGCATCAAGTATCGCGACGAGGTTGTCAGGCGCAAGGCAGGGAAAACGTTCGTGACCGGCGCGTCATAAAGTCGTCGCGCGTGATGACGGATGACCGCTGACAGATGACGAAGAACTGAAAACGGTAAACGGGTCACATGAGTCACATGCGGTCCGGGGAAATGCGGAAGTGGGAGCGGCGCGAGCGGCGCGCCGGCCACGTGCGCTCGACCGTCTTCGGGACGGCGGAGCGGCCGAGGCTGAGCGTCTACCGCAGCCACCGCCACTTCCACGCCCAGCTCATCGACGACTCCGCGGGGCGGACGCTGGCGTCGGCCTCCTCGGTCCAGAAGGACCTGAGGGCGTCGCTCAAGCACGGCGGCGACCGCAAGGCGGCGGAGGCGGTGGGGAAGAAGCTGGCGGAGGCCGCGAAGGCGGCCGGCGTCGGCGCCGTCGTCTTCGACCGCAGCTTCTTCCGGTTCCACGGGCGCGTCCGCGCGTTCGCGGAGGCCGCGTCGAAGGGCGGCCTGAACTTCCTCCTGAACCCGAAGAAGAAGGACAAGGCGCCGAAGGCCCCCAAGGCGGAGAAGGCGCCGGAGAAGGTGAAGAAGGAAAAGCAGGCGAGGCCCCCGGGCGCTCCCGGCAAGGAAGGCGCCAAGGGTCACGACAAAGGTCACGAGAAGAAGAAAGAGTAAAGCCCGAATCACGAATCAAGAATCAAGAATTACGAACCAGGGATTGGACTGAAGCATGGCCTATGATCGAGGCGGGGACGAGTTCGAAGAGATCGTCGTGAAGGTGAAGCGCTGCGCCAAGGTGGTCAAGGGCGGCAAGCGGTTCAGCTTCAACGCGCTCGTCGTCGTCGGCAACCGCCGCGGCCGCGTCGGCTGGGGCTACGGCAAGGCCAACGAAGTCCCGTTCGCCGTCGAGAAGGCGATCCAGGAAGGGAAGAAGAACCTGATCGAGGTCCCGATCGTCCAGACGACGATCCCGCACGAGATCCGCGAGAAGTTCAACGCGACGCACGTCCTCCTGCGGCCGGCGTGCCGCGGCACGGGCGTCAAGGCGGGCGCCTCGGCGCGCGCGGTGCTGGAACTCGCGGGCATCCACGACGTGCTCTCGAAGGTGTTCGGCAGCACGAACCCGATCAACGTGGTCAAGGCGACGTACGGCGCGCTCCGGAACCTCCGGACCGTCGCCCAATTCGAAAAGCAGCGCGGCATCGCGGTGGTCGAGCGCAAGAACAAGGCGCCGCTCGGTCCCGTCGGGCCCGCGGTAGCCCTGAAGGGTGGCGAAGCCTCTCCTTCAGGGCCGGTGGGAAGCTAAGCCATGAACCTGACCGACGTCCGGAAGGCCCGGATCCGCCTCCAGAAGAAGTTCCCGGTCGGCCGCGGCGAATCCAGCGGCGTCGGCAAGACGTCCGGCCGCGGCACCAAGGGCCAGTGGGCCCGCAGCGGCACGTCGTTCCGCCCGTATTTCGAGGGCGGCCAGATGTCGATCATCCGCCGCCTCCCGAAGCGCGGCTTCAACAACAAGGAATTCAAGACGCGGTTCGAGCTCGTCCACCTGTCGGACCTCCCGAAGCACTTCGAGGCGGGGCAGACGGTCGACGAGGCCTCGCTGCGCGCGAAGGGCCTCCTGCGCCGCCACTACCTCCTGAAGCTGCTCGGCGACGGCGCCCTCGACCGCAAGCTCACGATCAAGGTGCACGCGGCGTCCGAGTCGGCTAAAGCCAAGGTGGCGAAGGCGGGCGGCACGCTCGAGATCGTCCCGGTTCCCGCGGACGTGGTGCGGGCGGCGCGGGATGAGCGGAACGGCAAGAACGTCAAGAAGCAGAAACCGGAAACGAAGCCCGCCCAGGCCCAGTCCAAGCCGAAGGCCAAGCCGGACTCGGACAAGAAGTAAGGCCGGCTTGTCCGCCGTCAAAGAACGCAGGCGGAAATGAAGATCTTCGAGTCGTTCAGGAACATCGGCCGGATCCCCGAGCTCCGCAACCGGATCCTCTTCACCTGCGGAATCCTCATCGTCTTCCGCCTCGGCTCGCACATCGCCCTCCCGGGCGTCAACCCCGACGCGATCAAGTCCTTCCAGGAAAGCATGAAGGGGACGCTCCAGAACCTCTTCCATTACATGCAGGTCTTCACGGGGGGCTCCTTCGGCAACCTGGCCCTCTTCGGGCTGGGGATCATGCCCTACATCACCGCGTCGATCATCATGCAGCTGATGACGAAGGTGAGCCCGACCCTCGAGGCGATCGCCAAGGAGGGGCCGTCGGGCCAGCGGAAGATCGGGCAGTACACCCGCTACCTCACCGTCCCCATCTGCATCGTGCAGGCGTGGATGGCCGTGGGGCAGCTGAGGGGGATCCAGTCCCCGGTGCCGCTGTTCACGGGCGAGGGGTTCGGCATCACGATCCAGATGATCCTGGGCCTGACCGCCGGCGCGCTCTTCGTGATGTGGCTCGGCGAGCAGATCACCGAGTACGGGCTGGGGAACGGCGCGTCGATCCTCATCATGGCGGGCATCATCGCGCGCATGCCGCAGATCTGGTACGAGCTCTTCGAGCAGGCGCGCAAAGGCGACACCAGCTTCGACCGGATCTTCCTGATGGCGTTCCTCTTCCTGGCGGCGATCGCGGCGACCGTGCTGATCACCCAGGCGCAACGACGGATCCCGATCCAGCACGCGAAGCACTTCAAGGGGCGGCGCGTGATGCAGGGCCAGCGCAACTACCTGCCCCTGCGCGTCAACACGGCGGGCGTGATGCCGGTGATCTTCGCCTCGTCGCTGCTCATCATCCCCTCGGTCCTCTCCCTGATCCCGGGCCTGGGCTTCCTCCAGGGCGTCGTCACGTCGGGATCGTTCACGTACATGCTCTTCTATGTCGCGATGATCATCACCTTCTCGTATTTCTGGACCTATCTCTTCTTCCAGCCCATCGAGCTCGCGAACAACCTGAAGGAGTACGGCTCGTTCGTGCCGGGCATCCGGCCCGGCGAGAACACGGCCGCCTACCTGAACGGAATCCTCGCGCGCATCACGCTGGCCGGCGCGGCGTTCCTCTGCGTCATCGCGCTCCTGCCCGACATGGTGTCGAACTGGGTCGGCCTCCAGCGGAATTTCGTCGCCTTCCTCGGCGGCACCGGCATCCTGATCGTGGTCGGCGTCTGCCTCGACATCGCCCAGAAGATCGAATCGCACCTCCTCATGCACCACTACGAGGGCTTCGTGGGCGGCGGGGGAAGCATCCGGGGTCGCCGCTAGGGGCCGATTTGCGATTGACGATTGACGATTGGGAATCGGACGAATCGTCAATCGGAAATCGCAAATCTTCCAGTAGGATCCTCAAGGCGTTCTTATGAGACTGGTGTTTGAAGGTCCTCCTGGCTCCGGTAAAGGGACTCAAGCCAAGCGCGTGGCCGAGAAGCGCGGCTGGATCCACATTTCCACGGGCGACCTCCTGCGCGACGCCGTCCGCAACCGCACGCCGCTCGGCCTCACCGTCGAGCAGGTGATGCGGGAGGGCCTGCTCGTCTCCGACGCCACGGTGATCGACATCATCGACGAGCGCCTCGCCCAGGCGGACTGCGCGAAGGGATTCATCCTCGACGGCTTCCCGCGGACGATCGGCCAGGCGCAGGCGCTCGACGGAATCCTCGCGAAGCGCCGGATGCCGCTCGACCGCGTCGTCGCGTTCGAGGTGCCGGACGGCGCGATCATCGAGCGCATCACGGGCCGCCGCTCGTGCCCGGCGTGCCAGACCCCGTACCACGTGCGGTTCGTCCCGCCGAAGAAGGCGGGGATCTGCGACAAGGACGGGACGGCGCTCGTCCAGAGGCCGGACGACATGGAGGACCGCGTGCGCACGCGCCTCGGGAAGTACCACGAGGACACGGCGCCGGTCATCCCGTTCTACGAGAAGCGCGGCCTGGTCCGCCGCATCAACGGGTCGGCGCCGCCGGAGGACGTCTTCGCCTCCCTCGTGCGCGCGCTCGAGTCATGAAAAGCTCCGCCCCGATCCTGAAGGAAGCCTGGGAGATCGAGGTGATGCGCGAGGCCGGGCGCATCGCCGCCGAGGCCCTGCAAAAGGCGGTCGAGGCGGTCGCCCCGGGCGCGTCGACCCTCGACGTCGACCGCGTCGCCGAGGCGCACATCCGGTCGCGCGGCGCGGTCCCCACGTTCATCGGCTACCCGCCCCAGGCCGGCAAGTACGCCTTCAAGCACACGATCTGCGCGTCGGTGAACGAGGAGATCGTCCACGGCATCCCGCGCGCGGAGCGGACGCTGGTGGAGGGCGACATCCTCTCGATCGACATCGGCGCGACCTACAAGGGCTACGTCGGCGACACCGCCGTGACGGTGCCGGTGGGGAAGATCTCGCCGGAGTCGAAGAAGCTGATCGACACGACGCGCGAGGCGCTCGACGCCGCGATCGAGCAGATGGAGCCGGGCGCGAAGCTCTCGAAGATCGGCTCGGCGGTCGAGGCCCTGGCCCGCTCGCGCGGCTACACCGTCGTCCGCAACTACTGCGGACACGGGGTGGGGCGGGACATGCACGAGCCGCCCCAGGTGCCCAACTACGTCGACCCCGCGTGGCGGCTCGGCGACCTGGTCCTCAAGCCGGGGCTCGTGCTGGCGATCGAGCCGATGGTGTGCGAGGGGGCCTCGGACAACCGAACCCTCGCGGACCGCTGGACCGTCGTCACCAAGGACGGCAAGCGGGCGGCGCACTTCGAGCACACGGTGGCCATAACCGAGTCAGGACACCAAGTCCTGACGGTGCCCTAAGACGCATGACGCATGACGCATCACGCTTAGGACGCATGACGCATGACGCATCACGCTTAGGACGCATGACGCATGACGCATCACGCTTAGG
>DASTON010000173.1:0-2812 GCA_035762525.1 Planctomycetota bacterium
GTCTACCTCACGAACGCGGTGACCGAGATCTCGATGGGCGTCAACGCGTCCGTCGACTACACGAAGGTCCAGCGCGAGAGCCACCAGGCGTACCATCTCGCGGCGCTCCAGGTCCGGCAGGGAAGGGGAAGCGTCCTCCGGTCGCATTCGATCGCGCTAGGGGCCGCGATCTCGCGGAACGAGGCGGGCGCGGAGCTCGCGGGCGAGGGCGCGGAGGCGACGCTGAACGGGCTTTTCGAGGGCACGGGCCGCCAGATCGTGGACAACCACACGACGATCGACCACGTCGCGCCGAACACGACGAGCCGCGAGCTTTACAAGGGCATCTTGGGGGGGCAGTCGCGAGGCGTCTTCGACGGCCGCATCATCGTCCGGCCCGAGGCGCAGAAGACCAACGCGATGCAGGCGAGCCGCAACCTTCTCCTCTCGAAGGACGCGCTCGTCAATACGAAGCCCCAGCTGGAAATCCTCGCGAACGACGTGAAGTGCAAGCACGGCGCCACGGTGGGGCAGCTCGACGAGAACGTGCTCTTCTACCTGAGGTCGCGCGGGATCGGGCTCGCCGACGCGCGCCGGCTGCTCATCCACGCGTTCGCGAGCGAGATCCTGGACCAGGTCGCGGTCGAGGCCGTGCGCAAGCAGCTCGGCGGCTGCCTTTTCATGATTGCCAACTGATGGGAACCGCAACGACGCTGGACGTTCGCAAAGTTCGGGCGGACTTTCCGATCCTGTCGCGGAAGGTGCGCGGCAAGCCCCTGGTCTACCTCGACAACGCCGCCACGACGCAGAAACCGCGGGCGGTGCTGGACGCGATCCGGAACTACTACGAAACGCTGAACTCCAACATTCACCGGGGCGTCCACACGCTGAGCGAACTGGCGACGAAGGCCTACGAGGGCGCCCGGCTGAAGGTGCGGGCGTTCCTCAACGCCGGGGACGCGCGGGAGATCGTCTTCGTGCGGGGCGCGACCGAGGGCATCAACCTGGTCGCCCATTCGTTCGGGCGCACGTACTTGCGCCCCGGCGACGAAGTCCTCGTCACGGCGATGGAGCACCACTCCAACATCGTCCCGTGGCAGATCCTGCGCGACGAGCGGGGCATCGTTCTGAAAGTGGCGCCGATCGCGGACGACGGGTCGCTGATCGTCGAGGAGCTCGAGAAGCGGCTCTCGCCGAAGACGAAGCTCGTGGCGGTCGCGCATGTCTCGAACGCGCTGGGCACGGTCAATCCGGTGAAGCGGATCGTCGAGATCGCCCACGCGCGGGGCATTCCGGTGCTCGTCGACGGCGCGCAGGCCGCGCCGCACCTGCGGATCGACGTGCAGGACATCGGGTGCGACTTCTACGTGTTCTCGGGGCACAAGGTCTACGCGCCGACGGGGATCGGGGTCCTGTACGGGAAGGCGCACCTGCTCGAGGAGATGCCGCCGTACCAGGGCGGCGGGGAGATGATCCTCTCGGTCACGTTCGAAAAGACCGTCTACAACCGGATTCCGCACAAGTTCGAGGCGGGCACGCCGAACATCGAAGGCGTGATTGGACTGGGGGCGGCGATCGACTACCTGGCTGGGCTCGGGCTCGACGCCGTCGCGGCGCACGAAGAGGCGCTCCTCGAGCACGGGACGAAGATCCTGTCGGCGGTGAAAGACTTGAGGATCATCGGCACGGCGCCGGAGAAGGCGGGCGTGATCTCATTCGTCCTCGGGGATATCCACGCGCACGACATCGGGACGATTCTCGATCGGGAAGGGATCGCGATCCGGACGGGCCACCATTGCGCGCAGCCGGTGATGGACCGGTTCGGCGTCCCCGCGACGGCGCGCGCGTCGTTCGGCGTGTACAACGCGACGGAAGAACTCGACGCGCTGGCGGCCGGGTTGAAGCGCGTCACCGAGGTTTTTGGAAGATGAACGGCGAAGATCCGATCGGCTCGCTCAGCGAGCTTTACCAGGAGGTCATCCTGGACCACTACCGGAAGCCCCGGAACTTCGGGATGCTCAGGGGCGCGGACCGGAAGGCCGAGGGGCACAACCCCTTGTGCGGCGACCGGATCGCGCTCCAGGTCCGCACGAAAGACGACGTGATCGACGATATCCGGTTCGAAGGGAAGGGGTGCGCGATCTCGACGGCGAGCGCCTCGATGATGACCGAGGCGGTGAAGGGCAAGTCGCGCGCGGAGGCGGAGGCGCTGTTCGAGAAGTTCCACGCCCTCGTGAGGGGCGGCGGGAACGGCAAGTCGGGACTGGGCAAGCTCGAGGCGTTCGGCGGGGTCGGCGAATTCCCGCTCCGCGTGAAGTGCGCGACGCTGGCGTGGCACACGCTCAAGGCGGCGCTCGATGGATCCGGCGAGACGATTTCAACCGAGTAGATAGGAGAAACGACATGTCATTGCCCCCGATTTATCCGCCCGACGCCGTCGTGCCGTTCCGCGAGGAGCTGACCGCCGTCGGCTTCGAGGAACTGAAGACGCCCCAGGACGTGGACGCCGCCCTCAAGGCGACGAAAGGCACGGTCTTCTGCGTCATCAACTCCGTGTGCGGCTGCGCGGCCGGCAGCGCGCGGCCCGGCGTCGGAATGGCGCTCCAGAACAAGGTGATCCCGGACAAGCTCGTGACGGTCTTCGCGGGGATGGAGCGCGAGGCGGTCGATCGCGTGCGCCAGCTCCACGCGGAAGCCGCCCCGCCGTCGTCGCCGTCGATGGTCCTCTTCAAGGACGGCAAGGTCGCGGCCATGTTCCCGCGGTCGGAGATCGAGGGCCGCTCGCCGCAGGAGATCGCGGAAGGGCTCGCCGAGGCGTTCAACGAGCATTGCA
>DASTON010000174.1:0-3631 GCA_035762525.1 Planctomycetota bacterium
TTCGCCGGGGGGCGGCTCGAGTATCCGCAATACACGAAGCCCCGGGAGTACCGGGGCATGGCGGTGCCCGACGTCCTGGTCAGCGGGCACCACGCGAACATCGCCGAGTGGCGGCGAGCGCGGTCGGAGGAGCGCACGAAGGCGCGCCGGCCGGATCTGAAACCCAGGAAGGCCGCGAAACGGAAGGAACGGAGATCGCCATGAGGACGCTGGACCCCGTCGAGAAGGAATTCCTGAAGCCCGCCGTCACCCGCTTCGACGTCGGAGACACCGTCGACGTCCACGTGAAGATCGTCGAAGGCGACAAGGAACGCATCCAGATCTTCTCCGGCATCGTGATCGCGCGCCGCCACCAGGGACTGAGCGAGACGTTCACCGTCCGCCGCATCGTCCAGGGCGAAGGCGTCGAGCGCATCTTCCCCGTCCACTCCCCCCGCGTGGCCACGATCGAGGTCAAGAAGCAGGGCAAGGTCCGCCGCGCCAAGCTCCACTACCTCCGCGAGCGCGTCGGCCGGTCGACGAAGGTCGAGGAGCGCACGGGCAGCGCCGAAGCCGTCGCCGCGACCGCCCGGGAAGCGAAGGCGGAAGCCGTCAAGGCCGCCGAGGCGGCCAAGGAAGCCGCGGCGAAAGCGGAACCAAAGCCCGAGCCCAAGTCGGAAAAGAAAGAGACCCCGGCCAAGAAGTAGGCGATTCTCGATTCTGGATTCTCGATTCTCGGACTAGACTGCCTCGCGAGGAGGCAGGACATGGCTGAATCCCCCATTCCCAGGGCCGACACTTTCGATCATTTGAAGACAGAAACTTGGGGCATCGCCTTCAAGGGCATCGGAATGCTGGCGATCGCGGCAGGACTCTTCACGTCCTTCGTCGGCTTCCGGATCAATTACGTCGAATACTCCGGACTGCTTCCGGGTCTGTCATTCCTCATGCCCGGCGTGACCATTCTCGGGATTGGGTACGTACTTTCCGCGGTCGCCACGATCGGAGAGTTCCTGTTGGCGAATCGAAAGCTCTGGATCAGGGCGGCTCACCCAGAATCGAGAATCGAGAATCCAGAATCGTCCGGTTGATGGTACGTCGCGATCGTCATAGAATGGCTCTTTGTGAGAGGGGAGACTCGGATTCCTGACGTTGCCTTTGAAGACACGCTCCGCCCCACCTCGTTCACGGATTTCGTCGGCCAGAAGGCGATCCTTCGCAACCTGGCGGTCTACGTGCGCGCGGCGCGCGAGCGGAAGGAGCCGCTCGACCACGCGCTCTTCACGGGGATGCCGGGGCTCGGCAAAACAACGCTCGCCCGCATCATCGCCCACGAGATGAAGGCGCGCCTCCACGTGACCAGCGGCCCGATCCTCAAGCGGCCGGGCGACCTGGCGGGCATGCTCACGAAACTCGAAACCGGCGACGTCCTCTTCATCGACGAGATCCACCGCATCCTCGCCGACGTCGAGGAGTACCTCTACACCGCGATGGAGCAGTTCTTCATCTCGATCCCGGTCGAATCGGGCCCGAACGGCCGGACGATCAACCTGTCGCTCAAGCGGTTCACGCTCGTCGGCGCCACCACGCGCGAGGGGCTCCTCTCGAAGCCGTTCCACGACCGCTTCAAGATCCGCGAGAAGCTCGAGTTCTATCCCGTCGCGGACTTGATCAAGATCCTCGACCGCTCCGCGCGGCTCCTCGGCGTCGGCCTCGAACCGGACGCCTGCCACATGATCGCCGGGCGGTCGCGCGGGACTCCCCGCATCGCGAACAACCACCTCCGCCGCGTCCGCGACGTCGCGCAGGTCCGGGGCGCCAAGGCGATTTCGGCGCGGCTGGCCGATGAAGGGCTCGCGATGCTCGGCGTCGACGCGCTCGGCCTCGAGGAGATCGACCGGCGGATCCTGAAAGTCGTCTGCGGCCAGGCGGAGCCCGTGGGATTGAAGACGATCGCGGCCGCGGTCGGCGAGCAGGAAGACACGATCGAGGAGATGTACGAGCCCTACCTGCTCCAGCAAGGGCTCATCGTGCGCACGTCGCGCGGCCGCAAGGCGAGCCCCAAGGCCCTCGAACACCTCGGATCACCAAAAGCTCCACCAGAAAAGACGCTCTTCAGTTAGCTGGACGATTTCCGATTTGCGATTTCCGATTGCGGGACTTCATTCACGATCAAAGCAATCTGCGAAGCCTCATACAAATCGTGGCCTCGCGTCCGCCTCGTCTACATCCACAATCCACAATCGACAATCCACAATCAGCCAGTAAACCCAACTAGCGGTCTTTGAGTTCGAGCGCGAATTCAAGATTCATTCCATCGTTGACCGTGTCGGCTTGGAAGGCGATCCACTTCAGGTAGTCGAAGATGCGCGCGCGGCCGCGCAGCCTGGCCTCGGCTTCGCGGATGCGCTCGTCCATGACGTCCTTCACCATCAGGTCGAGCTGGTCCATCGTGAGCGGCCGTCCCTCCTTCGCCGCCGCGGTCTGAAGATCCTGCCGCAGGCGCGGCCTCGCGAACCGCGTGTCCTCGAGCTTGGAGGCCAGCGTGCCGTAGAAGCCCTCGAGCCCCTGCCGGATCGCGGGTCCGTAGAGGAAGAAACTCTCGATCGCGCCGGCGCCCATCACCTTCTTCATCCCCAGCTCCTGGAGGCGCCGCATCGCCTGTTCGTAGTGGAGCTGGACCGCCATCGGGGGCTTCTCGTTGGCGCGGCACAGGAGCGCGTCCTCGAGGAAGATCCGGTTGTTCGCAAGGATGAGCGCGTCTCCGGTGACCGCGTAGCTGACGGCAAGATAGTTGTTCGCGTGGAAAGGGTCGGGCTGGAAGTAGTAGCTCCGGTACGGGACGCCCCCCGCTTCCCCGTTCATGGACTTGAATCCCTTTTCCTGGATGGCCTGCGTGGCCCGATCGATGACCCCCTGGAGCGCCTCGGCGGACTCCCGCGGCTGCGAACTGCGGAGATAGAGCGCGATCGCCGCGTACGTCTTGTCGTCGTCCCCCCGGCTCGCCCCGAGGAGCACGGAAACGGGACCGTCGAGCTTCGACACGACTTCCTCCGAGAACCGCTGGTTCTGGAGGACCTCGACGAATTCCCGGAAGGCGTCGCGGGCGAACTGGTCCAGCGGCGAACCCCCGCGGACCCGCCGGTTCCCGACCTGCTGCCACCACTCCCAGAACGTCGCGGTCGGGAGGTTGGTGAAGCACGCGCCCAGGCCGTTCTGGGGGATCATCCGGGCGATGTCGACCGGAGCGGGCTCCGACTTCCGCGGCTGCAGTCCGTCGGCCCTGGCACGGAGGACGAGGTTGGCGCGGTCCAGGACGACGTCGATGTCGAGGCGCCGGCACGTCTCCAGGTCCGCGGCGGTCAGGAGAGCTCCGAGGGGGAATCCGCGCAGGGTCGGGAGGAGCGGCTCGGGACGCAGCGTCGCGCGGAGCAGGCCCGCGGGCTTCTCCTCCGGCCCTCGGCGCTTGAGCGCGGACGCGAGCATCGGGGAGTCGTTCGAGGCGACCACGATCGCGCCCTGGACGGAAATGAAGAGGTCGCCGCGCTTCAGGACCGATCCCCAGGTCTCCTTCACCCGCTCGGCGCCGGCGGCTCCCGGGAACAGGTGGAGCGCCGGCAGCAGGAGGTACTCCCACAGGCCGACCCGCGTG
>DASTON010000175.1:0-2107 GCA_035762525.1 Planctomycetota bacterium
CGGCGGCTGGACGAGGAAGAACTGCCCGCGCCCGCGACCGCCTGAGGGGCAGACCGCGCTTCCGACTAATCGGTTCCTAGTGAAAATCCAACAGCTCTCTCATCGACTCAGGCCAGGCAGCGTGATTGACCAGCCAGGTGAAGGCGACGGCCGCCATCATAGTCACGATGCTGGTAATCAGCGACCGCTTTTGTCCCGGATGGCGCACCGACAGGATCAGAGAGAGCGTCGTCGCCGCGACAAGCGCCATCAAAACCCAAGGGCCTGAGCTCATGATGAAGCGGCTCGGCCACCTGGCTTTGACCTCGAACGCCTCCACAATCCACGCGAATCTCGGAAGCGTGAACAGAAGGGCGTCCGCCGCATAGCACAATGCGACCGCGCCGATCATCGCGCAGGACATTCCAATCACGGGACGCGCGATGCCGTTCACTTGCGCCACAATTGATGGATCAATGCGGTCGTCATGACGCCGGCGATGAGCACGGCGACGGGCACGAAGGTCCACGGCCGGCGACCCTGTCGCTTGAACGACAGCACCCCGGTAACGACCCACACGACCGACCACGTTGCCCACAGCATGTGGGGCCTCGCCGGGTGGACCGAAGTCTGGACTTCATACGCGGCCATCACCCGCCACATCAACTTGTAGCCTGGATCGAAAATCCCGAATGAGAGGTGATCGAAGAGGTAGAAGAAGATCACGCCGCCGGCGAAGAAAGCCGATATGGCGATAACCCGCGCGCTTTGCTCCGGCGTCAGCCGCTCGTCCGCGGTCACGACAATTCCGGCAGGTCGCGGATCCCGCGGAACTCCAAGATGCGGCCGATCACCTCGCCGACCTTCGAGTTGGGCGTCGAGGCTCCGGCGGTCACGCCCAGGCGCAGCTTCCCCTGGGGCAGCCACGACTCCGACTCGACGATCTTCCCGTCGTGCGGATCGCGATGGCGGATCCGCTCGGGCGAGAGCAAGTCCTCCGCGCCCTGGATGTGAAAAGCCTTCAGCTTCCCCGCCGCCATTTCGGCGAGGTGGCCCGTGTTCGAGCTGTTGTAGCCGCCGATCACGATCAGGAGGTCGGGCGGCGACGCGAGCATCTCCCCCACCGCGTCCTGCCGGTCCTGCGTCGCGCTGCAGATCGTGTCGAACGAGCGGATGTGCGACGGCGATTCCGCCTTCCCGTACCGGTCCACGATCGCCTGCCGGAGGCGGCGCTCGATCTCGAGCGACTCGCTGCTCAGCATCGTCGTCTGGTTCGCCAGGGCGACGCGGACGAGGTCCCGGTCCGGATCGAATCCCGGGCTCACCGCCTTTTCGAAGCGCTTGAGGAACGCCGCGCGATCCCCGCCTCGGCGGATGTGGTCGCAGACGAGATCGGCTTCCGCGAGATCGCGCACCACGATCGTCTTGCCCCCGGGATACTTGTGCGCCTGCGAGACGGTCGCGCGCGTCTCCTCGTGGTCCCACTTGCCATGGACGACCGCGGTGAATCCGTCCTGCGCGTACCGCTCGACGTTTTTCCAGACGTTGAGCACCGAACCGCACGTCGTGTCGACGAGCACCGGCCCGAGCGCCTTCAGCCGCTCCATCAGCTCCGCCGTGACTCCGAACGCCGGGATGATGACGATGTCGTCGGGCTTGAGACTTTCGAGCGGCTCGCCGCACGCGTAGCGGCCGAACAGGAACTTCATCCCCCGCTCGATGAGCCGTTCGTTCACGAAGGGGTTGTGGATGATCTCGTCGGTGATGAAGATCCGGCGCCCCGGGAATTTCAGGAGCGTCTGGTACGCGTAATCGACCGTGCGATCGACCCCGTAGCAGAACCCGAATTCCTTGGCGAGGCTGAGCGTCAGCTCCCCCGCGACGAGCGTGTTGCCCTCGGCGCGGATCCGGTCGACGAGCGCGCTGCGGTAGTCGCGCTCGATGGGCTCCTTGACCAGGCTCTTCAGCCCGAAACCCTTTTGGTAATAGAGCGGAGTGTCTGCCATGGAGAATTCACGATAGCAGGAGGGAGTCCAGGGTCCAAGGGCCGATGTCCGAAGTCCGAGGTCGAAGAGGCCGACGTCACGAAAGACGATCCCGAATTCAGGCCGCCGGTCCTAGGTAGGCG
>DASTON010000176.1:0-5416 GCA_035762525.1 Planctomycetota bacterium
AGCGCGCGACCTGGCCGCCGACCTTCCCCAGGCCCACGATCCCCAGGGTCTTCCCCTCGAGCTCGACGCCGACGTTCGTGGAGCGCTCCCACTTTCCACCGCGCACGGACGCGTCGGCGCGCGCGATGTGCCGCGCGTTGGCGAGGAGGAGGGCGAACGCGTGCTCCGCCGCGGAGGTGACGTTGCCGAGCGGCGCGTTCATGACGATGACGCCTCGGCGGCTCGCGGCGTCGACGTCGATGTTGTCGACGCCGATCCCCGCGCGGCCGATGAGCCTGAGCTTCGGGCCGGCGTCGATGATTTCTTTGGTGACCTTGACGGCGCTGCGGACGATGAGGCCTTCGGCGTGGGCGAGGGCGGCGCGGAGCTCGTCGGGCTTCAGCTTGCCGCGGTGGTCGACTTCGAGGCCGCCCGAGATGAGGATCCGCGCGCACTCCTCGGCGACGTCGTCGGCGATGAGGACGCGGGCCACGCTATCTCCTTTGGGTCAGCTTCAAGCGCCCGGCTTCCAGCTCCCAGCTTTCCGAAGCTACGAGCTCCAAGCTCGGCTCCTCATACTAATCCCAGTGAAACCCGGACATGAAGCTCGAAGCTTGAAGCTTCCGAAAGCCGGAAGCGGGTGGCAGGAGGCTTGAAGCAAATCCCCAAACCCTACTTGCCGGCGCGTTCCAGGTATTCGCCGGACCGGGTGTCGACGCGGATGATCTCGCCTTGCGAGATGAACGGGGGGACCTGCACGACGGCGCCGGTCTCGAGCTTCGCGGTCTTGTAGACGTTGGTGATGGTCGCGCCCTTGAGCTGGGGCTCGGTCTCCACGACCTTGAGATCGACGGCCGGGGGAAGCTCGATCTCGAGGGCGCTCCCGTCGAGGAAGTGGATCTTGACCGGCAGGTTCTCCTTCAGCCACTGCGCGTCGTCGCCCAGGATCTCCTTGTGCAGCTCGATCTGCTCGTAGTTCTCCCGGTGCATGAAGACGTAGTTCGAGCCGCTCTGGTAGAGGTACTCGTAGTCGGCGACTTCCGTGTGGACGAGCTCCAGCTTGTCGGAGGACGAGAACCGCTGCTCCTTGGCGGACCCCGTGTTCAGGTTCCGCATCTTGATCTGGATGATGGCGCGCCAGTTGCCCGGCGTGATGTGGTCGACGTTGATCACCGTCCAGACCGCGTTGTCCCACCGGACGACGTGGCCTTTCCGGATCTCGGTCGCCTGCAATTCCGGCATGAACGAAACCTCCATGAACTCTACGGGGGACGGGGATTCTAGCGTCCGACGTAAGCGGCAACAAGAGCGAGAGCGATGACGGATGACCGATTACGGATGACGAACCGCTATCCGCGTTCGGGCTCTTCGTACACCCAGACATGGTCCGCGTGCGTCCAGGCGGCGAGCTCGTCGGCCTTGAAGAAGATGGGGATCTCGCGCGTCGCGGAGTCCTGCGAGTCGGACGCGTGGATCAGGTTGAACCCCTTCGACGAGCCGTAGTCGCCGCGGATCGTGCCGGGCGCGGCCTGGAATCCGAACGTGGCGCCGAGGAGCGTCCGGACGATCTCGATCGTCTTCGTTCCTTCGAGGACCATGGCGACGACCGGTGACGACGTTACGAAGTTGACGAGCGAATCGTAGAACGGCCGGCCCTTGTGCACGGAGTAGAGGTTCTCGGCGGTGGCGCGGTCGACGCGGACGAGCTTGAGTCCGGCGATCCGCAGACCCTTTTCTTCGAAGCGCTGGAGGATCTTGCCGACGAGGCGCCGCTGGACGCCGTCGGGCTTGATCATGCAAAAAGTGCGTTCCATGAGGGGCATACAGTAGGGAGCGTCACACGGCATGTCAAGGCAAGGGGACGATTGACGATTAACGATTGACGATTGAAGAAATCGCGGACGGTACACCGGTGCGTTGCATAAGGCTTCGCAGTAAGCTTGGGGACCAAGATGAAAGCGCTGCCACTGGCGATCGCAATGCTTGTCGGCCTCCAAGACCCCGGGCCGTGGCGGATCGTGTTCGAGCAGGATCGCAAGCTGTGGTCGATGCGCGAAGACGGGTCAAACATGAGGGCCGAGTCCGCGGATCCCGCCCCGACCTACGCGCTCTCCCCCGACGGCAAGCGGAGGGCGTACGTATCCCGAAGGGACAAGTCCCTTCGTCTCGCGATATCCGACGCAGACGGAAAGAACGAAAATCTCCTGACCCCCGACACCCCTGAAGACTCGTGCTCTTCGCCGCAGTGGACGCCGGACGGAAAGCGCCTCGTGTTCGCCCGTTTTCACGGCGGCAAGTGGCAGATCTGCATCGTCCAGGACGACGGGACGAACCTCGTCCAGCTGACCGATCATCCGGCCGGGGCGAACTATCCCCGGGTCGCTACCACGGGCGAGCAGGTGTCCTACTTGGAGATTCACCCCTCCCGCGAGAAACTCCCGGGGACGACGCTCCGGGCCGTCGACTTCTCGGGGAAGGAACGAAAAGTCGTCGTCGAGAAAACGCAGATCCTCGGCCACTCCTGGTCGCCGAAGGGAGACCGGCTCGCAGTCAGCCTCGTGCAGGAGCTTCGGATCCTCGACATGCCTTCGGGAAAGACCGCGCACAGCATCGACTATGCCGCGGTGAACAAGAAGCTCTACGCCCACGCCGCCTACGGCCTGGTGTGGAAGCCGGACGGCAGCGCGATCGCCTGCACCATTCAATTCCTGGGCGGCCGGATGATGGGGACGAAGGTCTTCGGCGACAATCGGATCTTCATCCTGTCCCTGGACGGGAAGCACCTGGAGATCGAGACGACCGCCCCCGCGGGACCGGTGCGCTGGACGCGCTGAACCCAGCGATGCGCCTCGCCCCGCTCGGACTCCTCGCGCTCTGCTTCCTCGGCTGCCGGTCCTACGAGCTCTCCGAGAGCGATGCCCGGCTGTTGACGGATCACGTGCGGCGCATTTCCGACCTGCGGCCCGACCTCGACGCCGACGAGCGCGCCATGCTCGAGGATTGGATGGCGCATTTCCTCCAGGCCGCGGCGTACTGGCATGGAAAGTCGGTCCCGCACGCCCTGGATGGGTGCCGAACGATCGAGGACTACATCGTCGCCCTCAAGCGGGTCTCCGGCCTGGACTGGCGTCGGATGGTCACGCGGACGCTGCTCACGTTCGATTACCAGGCGAGCCGGAAAGCCAAGATCGACCAGGGACGCAGGACGATCATCGAAACGTCGCCGGGGTTTCGATTCGGGGCCCTGGCTCAATCGAAGGCGCACGTCCATTTCGACAAGATCGCCGCGGTCGCCGAGCAGGCTTGGGAAACCGCGACGCAGGTCCTCGGAGTTCGACCGGAAGATCTTAAGAGAGCGCCCGGCATCGTCGTGCGCGAAGCCACGGGAGGCTATGCCCTGACGGAGGGGCGACTGCCGCTCTTCCTGGCGCCCAGCCGGAGCGTTTTTCCCGAGGGCGCCCGCCCCACCGACGAGGAAGGTTTGACCTCCGCCGGGATTCGCGTCGGAGCCCTCGGCAAGCCTGACGGCGGCGTGAATCTCGAGCTTCAGTGCACGATCGTGTATCTGAACTCCTACTCGCTCCTGGCCGTGGCGCACGAGATCGTCCATGCCGTGACGTTTCTCGCCTTCACCCGCTGGGAGGAAGTCCAGGCGGGCGACGTCTCGAGCGAAATCGAGGTCAACCGCCGATTCGGCGAAGCGCTTCCCGTCATCATGCAGGATGCGTTCGTCATCGAGGGACTTGCGGAGGCGGTTTCCTGGAGGACGCCGAAGTTGAGGAAGGCCCTGCTGCTCGACGCGGTGCGTGAGGAGATCAAGGGACGCGCGCGCGCCGGAGGGATTCCCCCCCTCGCGGGGCTTCGCCGGGATCCCTACTCTCCCTGGACGGCGATGTTCTTCGACTACCTGATCGACACGTTCGGCGGCGAGGGAATCCGGCGGCTGCTGGCTTCACGCAAGCCGGATCTGGAATCCGCGATGCGCGACGCGTTCGGTCGTGAGCTCTCCAACCTCGAAGAAGGCTGGCGCGCCAGCCTGATGAACTAGCTCAATTCCGGGGGATTGTCGGGCAGGACTTGGGGTTCCGCCGGGCCCGCTTCCGCCACGGCGACGGGCGTTTCTTCGGCCTCCATCGCCGCTTCCGCCGCCGCGCGCACCGCCGCCAGCTCCGCGGCTTTCCGCGTCGACGCTTCCGCCCGGCTCTTTCTGAGCTCTTCCCGGCGCTTCATCAGGGCTTCGAGTCCTTCCGTGCCGTTGAGGTCGACGCTGACCTTGCGCGACACGCCCGGCGTCTCCATGGTCACGCCGTAGAGCACGTCCGCCGCCGCCATCGTGCGCTTGTTGTGCGTGACCACGATGAACTGCGTCTCGTGGACGAACTCGTTCACGAGGGCCGCGTACTTGTCGACGTTGGACTCGTCGAGGGCCGCGTCCGCCTCGTCGAGGATGCAGAACGGGCTGGGATTCGCCTTGAAGAGCGCCATCACGAGCGAGAACGCCGTCAGCGACTTCTGGCCGCCGGAGAGCGACGAGATCGGCATCAGCTCGCGCTGCGGGATCCGGACCATGACCTCGAGCCCCTGGTCGAACGGATCGACCCCCTCCTCGGCCTGGAGCAGGATGTCCGCCTTGCCGCCGCCGAAGACCTTGCGGAAGATCGACCCGAACTGCTCGCGGACGAACTCGAGCGTGCGCTCGAAGAGCTCCTTGCTCTCGCGGTTGATCCGGCGGATCAGCTCCTCGAGCTGCCGCTTCGCGCCGTCGATGTCCTTCTGCTGTCCAAGGAGGTCCTTTTCCCGCGCCTCGAGCTCGTCGATCTGGTCCAGCGCCGCCGTGTTGACCACGCCGAACGACGCGATCTTCGCGCGCAGGTCGTCCGCCTCGCGGCCGAGCGATTCCCAATCGATGGACGCTTCGTCCTCCGGCGCCGATTCCGCGGCGGCCAAGTCGACCTGGAACTCGTCGCGGGCCCGCGCCGCCAGGTTGTCGAGCATCGTGGACCGCTGGGCATCGCGCACGCGCAGGTTTTGAAGCTCCGCGCCTTCTTCCGCGCCGCGCCGTTCGACCCCGGCCAGGGCGTCGCGCGACGCGCCGGCGCGCGCCTGCGCGGACTGGCGGGCCGCGAGCGCCTCCTCGACGGCCGCGCGCTTGGATTCGATGTCCTTCTCCGCCGCGGCCTTCTCCGACGACTGGCGCTCGAAGTCCTGCGTCGCGGCCTCGATCCTCGCGGCGATCTGGCCCAAGGCCTCGTCCGCGCGGACGATCGCGGCCCGGTGCTGGTCCCTCTGGCCGCGCATGAGCTCGATGCGCGATTCCGCCGACTGCTGCTTCTCCTCGGCCTTCGCGCGCGCGACCTGGACGGCCGTCACCTCCTCCTGGATCCGGGCCCGGCCCTCCTCCGCGACCTTGACCGACTCCGCGAGCGAGCGAATCTCC
>DASTON010000177.1:0-11751 GCA_035762525.1 Planctomycetota bacterium
GCCGGCGCCGGGGCGGACATCGTCGCGCCCAGCGGCATGATGGACGGAGCGGTCGCGGCGATCCGGGCCGCGCTTCCGCACACGCCCATCCTGTCGTACGCCGCGAAGTACGCGTCCGCGTTCTACGGGCCCTTCCGCGACGCGGCGGAGTCGCCGCCGCAGTTCGGCGACCGGTCGACCTACCAGATGGATCCCGCGAACGGCGACGAGGCGATGCGCGAGATCGCGCAAGACCTCGATGAAGGGGCCGACGCGATCATGGTCAAACCGGCGCTCGCGTACCTGGACATCGTGCGGCGCGCGCGCGAACGCTTTCCGGTTCCGCTGGCGGCCTACAACGTGAGCGGCGAGTATTCGATGCTCCAGGCGGCCGGGCAGAGGGGGTGGATCGACGCGCGGAAGGCGATGCTCGAAGTCCTGACGGGGATCCGCCGGGCCGGAGCCGACCTGATCGTGACCTACCACGCCCGCGAGGCCGCCGACGCTCTCGAATGAAGAGTCCCCCGTCCCACGTCCGAAGGCCAATGTGCGAAGTCGCGGAGTCCGGAGTCACGCACAAATTGTAAATGCTTGATGGCCGATCGGAATCCCCGGCCCCGGCGCCGCCGGGCCATGGCACTTGAGAAGCCCGCTTCAGCTCCCCGTTTGACCTCGGACTCCCCGGCTTCGGCCGCCGGACCTCGGACCTGGGACGGAGGGCTCCTTCTTCATGATTGCGCTTGATTTTGTACTTTATATTCCGTAAACTATGACTAATCGATCTTCAGGGAGAGGGGCCCTTGGACATCAAGCAAGCCGTCGAGGCCGCGCTCTTTGCCAGCGACGATCCCATCTCGCTCTCCAGGCTGCACGACCTGGTTCCCGGGGCGAAACCCGCCGAGATCCGGGAGGCGGTCGACGCCCTGAAATCCGAGTACGACTCCCAGGGGCGGGCCTTCTCCATCGAGGAAATCGCGGAGGGGGTCCAGGTGTTGACCCGTCCCGCCCACGCCGATATCATCGCGCGGCTCAGGCGCTCCAAGGCGGAGAAGAAGCTCTCCGGCGCGGCCCTCGAAGTCCTCGCCATCGTCGCCTACCGGCAGCCGGTCAAGCGGGCCGACATCGAGGCCATCCGCGGCGTCCAATCCGGGGAAATCCTTCGCGCCCTGATGGAGCGCCGGCTCGTCCGCATCGCCGGCCGCGAGGACGCGCCGGGCGCGCCCGTGCAGTACGGGACGACGAAGGAATTCCTGGAGGCCTTCGGGGTTCGCGCCCTTGAAGACCTGCCGCGGCCCGAGGAAGTGAAATAGACGATGAGTTTCGCGAAGAACGTCAACAAGTACTACAAGTGGGTCCTCGTCTCGATCGTGGCCATCATGGCCGTCTCTCTCGTCGTGTCCGGCAACTTGAGCTTGGACGGCAAGGATCCCGATGAGCACTATGCGACGATCTTCACCGACGTGAAAGTCACCCTGCGCGAGTGGGAAGAGGCCAAGGCGAAAGCGGGCGCCTGGTTCCGGCTCAAGGCCGTGCGCGACATCGACGAGGGCACGGACTACAGCGCCATCCAGATGCGCGACTACCTGTTCAGGTTCCGCGACGGCCCTGGACTGCTCGTCTTCCATGAGCCGTTCAAGCCGAGCGACGCCGACCGGCTCGCGGCGGCCAGGGAATTGATCATCCTCGGATACGACGCCAAGTCGAAGCAGATTCGGGCCACCGAAGAGGAAGTGGACGCCATCATCAGCGGCTTTCTCGATCGCGCAGGCGTGGGGATGGGACCGGACGACGCGGACCGCCAGGTGAAGTTCGCCGGCGACTATTTCCTGGCCAGTCCGCAGGCGTTCCGCGCAGCGGTGCGGGACTCGATCCTGATCCAGCGGGCGTTGTCCCTGGACGTGGGCGGGTGCAACACGCGCTACGAGGATCTCTTCAACCAGAAGCTCTCGTCCGCCCGTTCCGTGAAGGTCCTCGTCGCGGGCATCGACGGCGCCGGCGTGCCGACCGAACCCGCGGCGGTTTCGGACGCCGACATCCGCGCGCGGTTCGAGCAGGACCGCGACAACTACAAGATGCCGGCCAAGGTCCAGGTCGAATACCTGATGGCGAACTTCGAGGACTTCAAGGCGAAGATCAAGGACCCCACGCCGGAGGAGATCCAGAAGTACTACGACGACCACAAGCGGGAATTCCTGAAGCCCGCCGCGGCGAAGAAGGACGACCACGACCACAAGGAAGGCGACGACCACAAGCACGACGAGCCGGTCAAGGACGAGTACTGGACGCTCCAGGAGAAGACCGAGGAGATCGTCAAGAAGATCAAGGATCTCCAGGCCGCCCGCGACGCCTACGCGCTGATGAGGGACCTGAACTCGAAGAACTACTCGGACCGCGAGTACAAGATCCGCAAGGAAGAGGAGCTGAAGGAACCCAAGGATCCGAAGTCGGTCCGCGAGCGCGTGCTCGCCCGCACGGGGCCCATCCTGGCCGAGATTCGCGACGAACAGAAGGCCAAGGGGATCGAACTCCGGAACGGCATCACGCGCCCCTTCGACAAGAACGACCGCGAGCCCTTCATGGACGAGCTGGGCAAGTTCACCGGCACGGGCGCCGATCCCTCGTCGGAGTGGGCGTTCCAGCAGCCGGTGGGCGAGGTGGCCAACCAGGTCTACCGCTCGGACAAGGGGTACTCCCTGATCCGCATCGCCTTCAAGATCGAGTCGTACGCCACGGACCTGACGGGCCCGATCCGGGAGAAGATCCGCCAGGACCTCCGGAGCGAAGGCGCGGGCGGGCGCGCCCGCCGGCTCGCGGACGAGCTCGTGTCCCGCATCAAGGCGAACGGCGCCTCCGAAGTCGCGAAGCTCAAGAAACGCGGCGACGTGAAGATCCAGCATTCGGCGTACATCGGCCAGGCCCTTCCGGACGCGGAGTCGGGACTGACCCCGGCGGCGCTGGTCCAGCAGATCAAGTCGACGGTCCTGAAGACGACCGATACGCCCAAGCCTCCCGGCGCGCCGCAGGACGCGATGGAAGCCCAGGCCATTCACGGCACCCTGCTGGGCGGCGACCGCAAGGATTGGTCGTACGTCGTCGTCGTCGAGGACGCGGTGCAGACGGCGCCCGAAGTGAAGGACGAGGATTTCCTCAGCGAGGTCCGCCAGAAGGAGCGCGAGGAAGCCGCGAAGGCGCGCGTCAACCAGGCGCAGAAGCTGGTGGAGAGCGCGGAGTGGAGGGACGTCAAGGCCGCGCCGGCCCAGTAAGCGAGTGAGTCAAGCCCCTCGCGGGTTGGAGAGCCCGCGAGGCGGAAGGGGATACGAAGGTCTCTCCGGAAGAGGGGGAATGCATGTCGACGTTCGCACTCCGTTCGTGGTCCTGTTCCCTGGCCTTGGTCCTGGGATTCAGCTTCGCCGCTGCCCAGGAAACGCCCAAGTCGGGCGAAACGCCGTCGTCCGCTCCGGCGGCTGATTTCCCGTACGAGGGCGAGGTGACCTGCGAGAACCTCAACGTCCGGCTCGCGCCCCGCACCGACGCCGGCACCGGCGTCGTCGCGGTCCTGCGGCAGGGCGAGAAGGTGGTCGCGGTCGGGTCGACGGGCGAATTCCTCGTGGTCCGCGCCCCGCGCGGCGCCACGGCGTGGATCTTCGCCAAGCACGTGAAGAAGGAAGCGGATTCCTCGGGCTCGGTCCTCGTCAACGACGCGCCGCTCCGCATGGACAGCCGCGCCGGCGCCGAGAAGATCGGGGCGCTCAAGGAAGGCGAGCGGGTCTCCATCATCAAGGAGCACCTGGGCTGGTACCAGGTCTCCGCGCCCCCGGGCGTGAAGTACTACGTCGCGAAGAAGTACGTCCGGTTCCTCGCCGCGGTCCCGGGCGTGGAGTCGGATCCCGCCGCCAGGATCGAGCCGAAGGCGCTCGCGGGCGGTTCGGATGCGGCCGCGCTGGCCAAGATGCGCGAAGCCGAAGGGCTCGTCGCCATCCAGAACGCCCTGATCTCCGAAAAGAAGTTCTCCGAAGTCAGTTTCGGGGGAGTGGTGGCCGCCTACAAGGAAGCGGTCGACCTCGCGAAGACCGACGCCGTGAAGCGGCAGGCCGAGACGAAGCTGGAGAGCTTCGCCGGCTTCGACCGCATTTTCTCGATCACCCAGGGGAGCATCGAAGCGACCGAGAGACTCCTCGCGGCGCAAAAGGAGCTCATCGAGAGCAAGCGCGCGAAGGATGAGTCCAAATTCGACGCCTGCGGGTACGTGGACACGGTGGGACCCCTGTTCTACCGCCCCGGCGCCTTCAAGCTCATCATGGCCGGCAAGATCATCGCGTTCATCAAGGTGAAGGACGGCGATGAGGACATGCGCGTCCGGATGAACCGGCTGTACGGCAAGTACGTCGGCGTGAACGGGCCCGTGCTCAAGGATCCTCCCGGCTGGCCCGACCACAAGGTCGTCACGGTCGAGTCGGTCGAAGAGCTGATCAAGAAGTAGCCGCGCCCCCTTCCGGCAGACCTTCCGGGCCGGGGATGGAGGAGAGTCCGTCCCCGGCCCTTTTTTCCAGGTGATCTGGCTGCCGGCGCCAGATTCGCGTGGGAGGGCGGGCCGGGGTCGCTCTCTTGAGCGCGGGATCGGCCGCCAGCGCCCGCAGCGCCGCTTCCTCGCCGGCTCGTATCACCTCGCCCGTCCGGTCGAACTGGAACATCCCGTGGCTGCGCACGCGGGGGCGGATGATCACCACCGTCGCTCCATGGAACCGGTGAAGCCTGAGGTTCATCAGGGTCTTCGAGACGATCGACTGGGCCTGCTCCATGATGGCGCCGATGCCCAGCCTCTGGATCGATCGCGTCGGGGCCGCGTCGACTTCGTCGAGATAGACGGCCAGGATCAAGTCCGCGCGGCCGACCGTCGCCATCCGGACGGGGAGCGTGTCGACGAGGCTGCCGTCCAGGTAATGACGGCCCGCGATCTCCATCGGCGGGTAGATTCCCGGGATGGCGCAGGACGAGGCCACGCACTCATGCAGGGGATGTCCGCTCGTGTCGGGACGGCCCCATACGACCTGCTCGCCGCTGTTGACGTCCACGGCCGTGAAATAGGCCGGCGTCGCCAGCTGCTCGAAGCGGTCGAACGGCAGGACGCGCCGGAGCCACGAGCGGAGGGCGACGCCCCGGTACAGGCTGCGAACGCGGCCCCGGCGAAGGAGGAGGCCCTTCCAGTCGTAATCGAGGATGTCGGCCCGGCGGATGTCGAGGGCGATGCGTTCGATTTCGCGTGGAGCGAGTCCGCTGGCGGCGAGGGCCGCGACGATGGAACCGACGCTCGTTCCGACGTACTCGTCGGGAACGATCCCGTGGGTGGCGAGGACCTTGAGGACCCCGATATGCGCGAGGCCCTTGAGGCCGCCGCCTCCCAGCACCAGCGATACCCGACGCCCGTTGTACATCACGTCACCCGCCTATACGACGCCGCTCGAATCCTCCCTCTGCAATTTTGAACGCTCTTGACGCGGATTCTTGTCCCGAAATCGGCACCGGCGCCGGCCATAAGCCCTGTAACGCCCGTCGGCGGGAACGGTCCATAATCACGTCCCGCGCGAGGTGACCGCCATGAGAAAAGGTATCGCAGGTCTGCTCTTCATCGTGTGCCTGGCCGCCGCCTTCGGGTCCTTCGTCGTCTCGAAACATCCGGCCCCGCCGATCGCCCTGGTCTTCCTGGGCGTGTATCTCCTGGCGTCGCTCGAAGTCGCTGCCGAGTGGGAGCGCGCCGTCGTCCTCCGCGCCGGCCGCTTTCAGCAGCTCAAGGGGCCGGGCCTCTTCTCGATCATCCCGATCGTCGACTCCATCGTGTACTACATCGACCAGCGCGTCACGACGACCCCGTTCAGCGCGGACCAGACGCTCACGCGCGACGGCGTGCCGATCAACGTGGACGCGGTCCTGTTCTGGCAGGTGAAGGAGCCCACCCGCGCCGCGCTCGAAGTCGCGGACTACCGCAAGGCCGTGCAGTGGGCGGCCCAGACCGCGCTGCGCGAAGTCATCGGCAAGACGCCGCACGAAGTGGTGCTGGCGAGCCGCGAGCAGCTCGACCATGAGCTCCAGGGAATCATCGAGCGCCGCGCCGTGGCGTGGGGCATCAAGGTGATGAGCGTGGAGATCCGCGACATCATCATCCCGGCGGCGCTGCAGGACGCGATGTCGATGCAGGCGCAGGCGGGTCGCGAACTCCAGGCGCGCGTGATCCTGGGCGACTCCGAAGTGCAGATCGCCGAGAAATTCAAGGAAGCGGCGAAGCAGTACGCGGACAATCCGGTGGCCCTCCACTTGCGCGCGATGAACATGCTCTACGAGGGGCTGAAGGAGAAGGGCGCCCTGGTCATCGTGCCAAGCTCGGCCGTCGAGACGATGAATCTCGGCGGGCTGGCCGGGGTGACGGCGATGGCACAGCAGAACCAGCCCAAAAAGAGCTAGCGCAAGAGCACGCCCAAGAGCGGCAAGGCTACGAAGCTCTTTGAAGCTAGAGAGCCCGGACGCTATCCTCCCTCCACTCATGTCGCGTTCTATTCTCCTTGCCTTCCTCGCACTGGTGGCCGGGTGCGGCCTGTTCGAGCCCGACCCCGAGACGTGGGGGATGCCGGAGGACCAGCGCGGACGCGGGGAGAACGGGAAATTCGCCACCCTCGTCGACGCCTACCTGTCGTGGCACTACGCGGCGCATCCCGTATCGGCGACCTACGACGGCATCCACGCCTACGACGACCGCCTTCAGGACCTTTCGGCGAACGGGATCGCGGCGGAGGCCGCGGCCCAGCGCCGCTGGCTGGACCGGTTGCGCGCGATCGACCCCGAACTCCTGTCCGCCGACGCCGCCGTGGATCACGAAGTCCTGGCGTCCGCCATGCAGGCCGCCTTGGTCGACCTCGAGGACGTGAGATCCTGGGAGCGCGATCCCGGGTTCTACGTGGGCCACATCTCGGATGCCCTTTACGCCCTCGCGGCCCTGCAGTTCGCCCCGCCCGAACGGCGGATGTCGCTCGCGACCCAGAGATTGACGCACGTGAAGTCCGTTCTCGACGCCGCGCGCGCCAACCTGAAGACGCCTCCGGCGCTCCTGACCGAGCTCGCAATCGAGGACGCGGACGGGGCGAAGACGTTCATCTCGGAGTCGCTGCCCGCGGCGCTGGACCAGGTCAAAGACGAATCGCTCAGGAAACCGTTCGACCGGCTCCGCCAGGAAGCGGCGAAGTCGCTGGAGAGTTTCGGGAAGTGGCTCAAGGAAGATCTCCTGCCGCGATCCACCGCGCCCGTCGCGCTCGGCGAGGAGCTGTTCCGGCGCAAGCTGGCCGCCGAAGAGATGGTCGACACCCCGACGGAGGCGCTCCTGGCCGAGGGAGAGGCGCTTCTGAAGTTGACGGTACAGCGGATGGAAGAGGTCGCGGAAAAACTCCAGGCATCCAAATTGCCCATGGCTGAAGTGCTCCGCGCCGCCTCCGTCGAACATCCCGCCGCGAACGAGCTTCTCGATTCCGTGAGGGCCCTGCTCGAGGACTTGAAGCGGGCGTCCCGCGAGAAGCTCTATGACGTCCCCGCGGACGCCGACTGCAAGGTCCAGGAGACCCCCTCGTTCCGCCGCGAGACGTCCTTCGCCTCCATGGAAATCCCGGGGCCGTTCGAGGCCGTCGCGCGCGACGCGTACTACTCGGTGACGCTGCCCGAGGCGTCGTGGGATGCGGCGCGCACCGCGCAGCACCTGCGGTTTTTCAATCGGTACTCGCTGAAGCTCATCTCCGTTCACGAGGCGTACCCGGGCCACTACACCCAGTTCCTCACCCTCCGCGGGCTCCCCTCCAAGGTGCGCCGCGTTTTCGGCTGCGGCGCCTTCTCCGAAGGCTGGGCGCACTATCTCGAGGAGGCGTACGTCGACGAGGTCGAGCCGGACGATCCGAAACTCCGACTCTTCCAGCTCAACCTGGCGCTCCTGCGGATCTGCCGTTACGTGGTCGCGATCCGGATGCACTGCCGGGGGATGAGCGTCGAGGAGGCCGCGAAGTTCTTCGTCGAGGAGGGGCTGCAGGAAAAAGCGAACGCCGAGCGCGAGGCGAGAAGGGGAGCGGCGGATCCGATGTACCTGATCTACACGCTGGGAAAGATGCAGATCCTGCACCTGCGCGAGGAATGCCGCGAGGCGTGGGGAGACGCGTTCTCGCTGAAGGCCTTCCACCACCGCCTGCTGGCGACCGGGTATCCGCCGGTCAAGCTGGCGCGGCGGCTGATGCTCGGCGCGAAGTAGCCGCTACATCCCCGGGCTGCGCCCGGGCCCTTCGCGAGGCACCTTCTTCGTTTCCTGGAAACCGTTCCCGAACAGGTAGGTGGACCAGACGTCTTTCAGGGGAACCGGGCCTCTAACCTTCGCGGCCCTTCCCGCGAGGTCCTTGTGGACGGCCGCCAGGTGGAGCAGCCCTTCGCGGCGGTGGAGCGCGTCGCTGGACCGGTCTTCCGGCCCCGCTTCGAGTTCATGCGCCTTGGCGTGCTTGCCGTGAATGGCGCCGAATTCCGGGAGGGCGTCCTCCATGTACCGGTTCCGAAGGTCCAGGACGCCGCGCTTCAGTTCCGCGACGGCCGCCAGTTCCTCCATGAACTGTTCGGGGCGGAAGAAGCCGCTCGCGTAGTGAAGCGTGTCCAGGTCGGGGGACGTGAAAAACGTGCAGACGTTCTTCGTCGCGAACGACTTCATCTGGCTGATCTGTCGCTCGGCGTTGCTGTCGCAGTTGTGGAAGCCGGGTTCGCGGTTCACCCACGTGGCGACGAACTTGTCGTTGACGGCCTTGGCCACCCGGGCGTCTGAGAACGTCACGGCTCTCATCACGTTGCCGGCTGCTCAGCACCCTTCCTTGTCCATGTCGCCGACCAGCTGGAACACCATCAGGAGCTTTCGCTTCTCCCTCGCCTTGGCGACGGCCGCCTCGTACGGCTGGGTCCAGAAGACGGTCCCGACCCTGTTGTACGACGCCCACGCGCGGGGGACGTTTTTGTCGCAGCACTTCCGGTACTTCCAAGACTCCCCCGGATCGGCGGCGATCAGCAGGAGCGCGGCGCATGCGGCGAGTCTCGACATGGCCATCCCCCCGATGAAACGCTGACCATGACACGACGCGCGGCTTTCGCCGAAGAGAGAATTCCGCGATAATCGATCCGATGGCCAAGCTGACGCACCTGGACCGCTCCGGCGCCGCCCGGATGGTGGACGTAGGGGAGAAGGCCGTCACCCATCGGACGGCGCGCGCCTCCGTCGAGGTCCGGATGAAGCCGGCGACGCTTGCGCTGATCAAATCGGGTGCGATCAAGAAAGGCGACGCGCTCTCCGTGGCTCGGATCGCCGGCATCGCGGCCGCCAAGCGGACCGCCGAGCTCATCCCGCTCTGCCATCCGATCGCGACCACGAAGATCGAGGTCGAGTTCGAGTTCCTGGGAAAGGGGAAGCTGGGGATCGAAACCCGGGTCGAGGCGCTCGACCGGACGGGCGTCGAGATGGAGGCGCTGGCGGCGGCGGCGGTCGCGGCCCTGACGGTCTACGACATGTGCAAGGCGGTTGACCGGGGGATGGAAATTGATAGACTCCGCCTCCTCGAAAAGAGCGGCGGCCGCAGCGGCCATTACCTTGCTGCGCCGAAAGAAAAGGCCGGAAAGCGGAATCGGTAGGGGCGCAGATTGTAGATTCTCGATTGTGGATTGTGGTTGGGGTCCGTAGCATCCACCCCCGATATGAACGGACGAAAGCGAAAGCCGGGCAGGTCCTGATCCGCGCGTCGCGGCCGTCCGTTCGTCCGTCTATTCAGAGCGTGAACCAACCGTGAGCAAGAGCTATCGAGTCGCCATCGTCGGCGCCACCGGCGCCGTCGGGCGGAAATTCATCGAGTGCCTGGAAAAGCGCCGCTTTCCCGCAAGCGCGCTCACGATGTACGCGTCCCCCAATTCCGTCGGCAAGGTGCAGCACTACGGAGGGAAGCCGCACCGGATCGTCGGCCTCTCGCCGGAGTCCGTGGAGCCGTTCGACTTCGCGTTCTTCAGCGCGGGGTCGTCCATCAGCAGGGAATACGGGCCCCTCTTCGCCGCGAAGGGCGCGGTCGTCGTCGACAATTCGAGCGCATGGCGGATGGATCCGGGAACGCCGCTCGTCGTGCCCGAGGTGAATCCGAAGGACGCGGCGCGCCACAAGGGGATCATCGCGAATCCCAACTGCTCGACGATCCAGCTCGTCGTGGCGCTCAAGCCGCTCCACGACGCCGCGCGGATCAAGCGGGTCGTCGTCTCGACTTACCAGGCCGTCAGCGGGGCGGGGGGACGGGCCCTCGCCGAGTTCGATGAAGAAGTGCGCAGCGATTTCCTCAAGGACGGCCTGTCGAAGCGGACGCTCTTTCCCCGGCCGATCGCGTTCAACTGCATTCCCCAAGTTCCCCAGAAGGACGCGTACCTGCCCACCGGGTACACGATCGAAGAAAACAAGATGGTTGAAGAGACCAAGAAGATCATGGGGGACCCGAACATCAAAGTGGCCGCCACGTGCGTGCGCGTGCCGGTCCGCAACTGCCACAGCGAGTCGGTCAACATCGAAACGGAGCGAAAGCTCACGCCCCACGAGGCGGTCGAGGTCCTTAAGAAGGCGCCGGGCGTGACCGTCGCCGAGACTCCGGAAGCCTTCCCGACGCCGCTCGAGACGAGCGGCCGCGACGAGACCTTCGTCGGGCGCGTCCGGGAAGACCCCAGCGTCGCCAACGGGCTTCACCTCTGGATCGTCGCGGACAACCTGCTCAAGGGCGCCGCCCTGAACGCGGTCCAGATCGCGGAGCTGCTGATCCCGAAATGAAGCCCACGCCGAAGAAGAAGCGCAAGGGCCCGCCGCTTCGGAACCTCCGTCTCGAGATCGAATACGACGGCACGCGCTACTTCGGCTGGCAGATCCAGGACGGCAAGCCCACGATCCAGGGCGAGGTGGAGCGGGCGATCAAGGAGATCGCCGGCGCGCCGGCGACGCTGATCGGCTCGGGACGAACCGACGCGGGCGTCCACGCGGTGGGCCAGGTCGCCAACTTCAGGACGGCCTGCCGCATTCCCGACGCGAAATGGCCGCTCGCCCTGAACGCGCATCTTCCGGCGGACATCCGGGTGGTCTCCGCGAAGGAAGTCCCGCTCGAGTTTCACGCGCAGTTCGGCGCCAAGCGGAAAACGTACGTGTACACGGTCCTGAATCGCGACGTGCCGAGCGCGATCGAGCGCGACCACTGCCATCACATCCGGCGGGCGCTGGATGTGGCGGCGATGAACGAAGCGGCGCAGCGGCTCGTGGGGACGCACGACTTTCGCGCGTTCGGTTCCGAGATGGGGGAAAAGGAAAAGACGGTCCGCACGATCGACAAGGCCACGGTGATGGCGGATCGCGCCCTCGTGCGGTTCGTGTTCCGCGGGTCGGGGTTCCTGTACAACCAGGTCCGCGCGATGGTGGGCACGCTGATCGACGTGGGCCTGGGAAAGCAGCCTCCGGATTTCGTGATGACCGTGCTCGAAGGAAAGGACCGCACGAAAGCGGGCGCCAATGTGCCGGCTAAAGGGTTATGCCTAATCTCAGTGGAGTATGAATGAATGCGGCAACATGGGCAGACATCAGATATCAGACATCAGACATCGGAGGAAAGTTGTCAGTCGTCAGATTTCAGTTGGAGGTTCGGACTGATTTCTGATTTCTGATGTCTGATGTCTGGCACCAAAGTCATCCACGTCATCACCCGGCTC
>DASTON010000178.1:0-5267 GCA_035762525.1 Planctomycetota bacterium
ATCCGCGACAAGCGGATCGCGGGCCGCACCGCGCTGGAAGCGCACCGCCTCGGCGGCCAGCGGATGGTCGAGACCGCGATCCAGAACAAGCTCCCCGTCCACAAGATCTCGGCGCTCGCCCAGAAGATCCGGCGCATCCCCGACGAGAAGGTGCGCGAGGAGCTCAAGCGCGACGTCGTGCGCGGCCGCGTGACGACGCCCGACGCGGTCCAGGAGAAGACGCGCAAGCTCATGAAGGGCCGCCCCCCGGTGGCGCCCACCGACCTCGACCGCCGGCTCGGCGAGTGGGGGCGGCGCATCCGCGAGTGGAACACGGAACTCGACGAACTGATGCTCTTCCGCAAGTTCATGCAGGAGCCCGGCCGCGCCGACGCGCTCAAGCACGAGATCGCGAAGTTCACGACGCGGCTCCAGCGGCTGACGACGTGAACCGGGCGCTGTTCGTCCTGCCGCTGTTCCTCGGAGCGCAGGAGCCCAAGCCCGCCGTGGCCCCTCTCTACGAGAAGTACCTGGCCGAGCGCGCCGCGCTCGACCCCACGTGGGCCACCGACCAGGGCCTCCACGACCACGACGACAAGCTGACCGTCTGGAACGACGCCACGCGCGATGCCGTGATCAAGCTCCTCTCGGCGCGGCTCGACGACCTGAAGGGGCTCGATCCCTCGAAACTCTCCGTGGATGAGCGCCTCGACGCCGCTCTCTGGAAGGCGCAGCTCGAAACGGAGCTGTACGACTTCAACCGACGCGACGAACGCAAGGTCATGCCGGGGATGCCGCTCTCGGGGATCTATGCGATCCATTCCGTGCTGATCAAGGACTTCGCCCCGATCGAAAAGCGAGCCGCCTTCGCGCGCTCCCGCTTGGGAAAGATCCCCTCGCTCATCAATGAAGCCCGCGCCCGACTCGACAAGCCGCCCCGCGTCTGGACGGAGATGGCGATCGACGATCTCCAGGGAGCGGTCGCCGCCATCGACGAGTTCGTGGAACTCATGCGCCCCGGATTGACCGAGGCGGAACGGTTGTCAGGATCCACCGAGGCCGCGGCGAAGAAGGTCCAGGGGTGGCTCGAAGTGTACGTGAAGTTCCTGAAGGAAGAAATCCTGCCTCGCTCGACCGGTTCCTTCGCGGCGGGCAAGGACGTTTACGAGTTCTACCTCAAGAAATACCACCTGTTCGAGTCCGATGCCGCAACGTTGCTCGCCCTCGGCCACCGCGAATGGAAGGCGACGCTGCAGCTCCTCGAGGAAACGGCGAAGAAGATCGATCCCGCCAAGACCTGGCAGGCCATCCTCGAGGACATGAAGAAGGACCATCCCAAGGCCGCCGATCTCGTCGAGACCTACCGGCGCGAAGTCGCGAAGGCGCGGCAGTTCATGATCGACCAGAAGATCGTGACGCTGCCGGAGGGCGAGAAGCTCGAGATCGTCGAGACGCCGGCCTTCGAGCGCAGCTCAACGCCGTACGCGGCCTACCACGCGCCGGGACCGCTCGACGCGTCGCGGGTGGGCCACTTCTACGTGACCCCGGTCGACGCAAAGGCGAAGCCAGAGGAGCAGGAGGCCCAGCTCGCCGGGCACAACATCTACGACATCCCCGGCACCGTGTGGCACGAGGCATACCCCGGGCACCACACGCAGTTCGTGCACGCGAAACTGATCTCCTCGAAGGTGCGCGCGCTCAACTCGTCGCCGCTCCTGTCCGAGGGGTGGGGCATGTACTGCGAGGAGCTGGCGCACGAGACGGGCTACTTCACCGATCCGCGGACGCGCCTCATGCAGCTCAACTGGCGGCTGCAGCGGGCGGCGCGCGTGATCCTGGACGTGTCGCTCCACGCGGGCGCGATGACGTTCGAGGACGCCGTGAAATTCCTCATGGAGAAGGTGCAGATGGAGCGGCCGCACGCGGAGGGAAGCGTCAAGGCGTACACCGCGCGGCCGACGTACTTCATGTCCTACATGGTGGGGATGCTGGAGCTGAAGCGGATCCGCGAGTCGCTGAAGGCGCGGCTCGGCGCGAAATTCACGCTCCAGGAATTCCACGACCGGGTGCTCAAGTACGGGAATGTCCCTCCCGCACTGATCGAGATTGAACTAAACCGGGACTGGAAGTAAGCGTTGACCGTTGACCGTTGACGGTTGACCCCATGAAAAAAGCCGACTTGCTGGTCGTTCACGCCGAGCTCGCGACGCTTCGGGGTCCATCGCCCAGACGCGGTCCCGATCAGGGCGACCTCGGCTTGATCTCTGATGGCGCCGTGGCCATCGTCGGCGGCAAGATCGCGGCCGTCGCTACAACAGCGGAAATCCAGCGCGACTACAAGGCGAAGAAGACCGACACGATCGACGCGCGAGGAAAACTCGTCACGCCGGGCCTCATCGACGCCCACACGCACCTGGTCTTCGCGGGATCGCGCGAAGACGAGTTCGAACAGCGGCTCAAGGGCGCGAGCTATATGGAGATCGCGGCCTCCGGCGGCGGGATTCTCTCGACCGTCGACAAGGTGCGCGCCGCGTCGAGGGCGGAGCTGGTGCGGCTCGCCCGGCCGCGGCTCCGGGCGATGCTGGCGCACGGCACGACGACCGCCGAGGTGAAGAGCGGCTACGGGCTGTCGGTCGCGGACGAGATCAAGACGCTCGAGGCGGTCCGCGAGCTCGCCAAGCTCGAGGCGGTCGATCTCGTGCCGACGTTCATGGGCGCGCACGAAGTCCCGCGCGAGTACTCGATCAAGCGGACGGAATACGTCGATCTCGTCATCAAGGAGATGATCCCCGCGGTGGCCGAGAAGCGGCTGGCCAAGTTCTGCGACGTGTTCTGCGAGGTGGGCGTCTTCTCGATCGACCAGGCGCGGGACATCCTTGAGGCTGGGAAGAGGGCGGGGCTCGCGCCCAAGATCCACGCCGAGGAGTTCAAGGCGATCGGCGGGGCGGAGCTGGCGGCGGAAGTGGGCGCGGTGTCCGCCGACCACCTCATGATGATCAGCGACCGCGGCATTCGGGCGCTGAAGCGCGGCCCGACCGTCGCGGTGCTCCTGCCGGGCACGACGTATTTTCTCGGGTCGGCGAACTACGCTCCGGCCCGGAAGTTCGTCAACGAGGGCGTGCCGGTCGCGTTCGGCTCGGATTTCAACCCGGGTTCGTGCATGAACTTCAATCTCCAGGCGATCATGTCGATCGCGTGCACGCAGATGAGGCTGACGCCCGCCGAGGCGCTCGTCGCCGTGACGCTCAACGCGGCCCACGCGTGCGGCGTCGCGGATTACGTCGGCTCCCTGGAGCCGGGGAAGCGGGCGGACCTGGTGGTGTGGAACGCCCCGAGCGCGAAGTACCTGGCCTACCAGTTCGGGGTGAACCAGGCGGAAACGGTGATCAAGAACGGACGTCGCACTTCCTGACGTTCGCCGTTTGCCGCTGGCCGTTACGTTTTCCGTTCTCCGTCCGCCGTTTCCGTCGGCAAACGGGAAACGGTGAACGTAACGGTGAACGGCCGACGGATAACGAAGATCAGCCGCGCTTCTTCTGCGCGACCCGGATGCGGTTCTCGGCGCGCGCGGCCGCGGATTCGGCGCGGGACCGGTCGATGTCCTTGCTGAACTTGGCGAGCCGCTCCTTCGCGCGCTGGCGGGCCTTCGCGGCGCGGGCCGGGTCGATGGCCTCCGGGGCCTCCGCGCTCTCGATGAGGATGCTCGTCTTCTTCGGCGTGACTTCCATGAACCCGCCGCTCGTGGCGTAGAGCAGCTCGCCGGACTCCCGGCGGATCTTGATCTCCCCGGGCTTGAGCGCGCACAGCAGCGGGGCATGGCCCGCGAGGACGCCGAGGTAGCCGTTCTCCGCGGGCGCCACGAGCGACACGACGTCCTCCGAGAAGACTACCTTCTCGGGGGTTACGATCTCGAGCTTGAACGTCTTAGCCATTCTTCTTCCGTTTCCCCATCAGCGCGGTCGCCATCGACACGACGAAGATCGCGACGGCGATCCCCAGGATCACCATCAGGCCGCCCATCGGCCCTCTTCTCACGATCAGCAACAACAGGACGACGAGTCCGGCGATGCCCAGGAGCGTCAGCCCGAGGCCGCCGGTGCCGGGCTTCACGCCTTGTCCTTCGACCCCTCCCGCACGGAGGCGACGATTCCGCAAACGATCAGGACGATCACCATGAATCCGCTGAAGAGGGCGCCCAACCCGGGGATGATTCCCTCATCGCCCCGGGCGTGCTGCGCATTCCCGGCGAAATTCGCCGCGGCAATCATGAACAACCCGGCCGCGACGTAGCAAAGCCCGGCCTTCATGTCCTCGGCCCGCCCTTTATCATCTTGTTCAGGGCGCCGATGCCGCCCAGCAAGAACAAGAGTGCGACGATCACGCACACGTATGCAAGACCGTCGACGCCGTCACGCATTCGACCGGTGGGCTGACCCGCGGCGATAGCGAACAGTCCTGCCGCGCATGCGAAGACTCCCGCGCAACCGAACAAGTGCTCGGGTTTCATCGCGCGCCTCCCTCGGGCTTAGAGCTTTGAGCTTAGAGCTAGCCCGCCATTTTCTTGGCCTTTTCCAGCGCCTCGTCGATGCCGCCCACCATGTAGAACGCCTGCTCGGGCAGCTTGTCGTGCTTGCCCTCGATGATTTCCTTGAACGACCGGATCGTCTCCTTGAGCGAGACGAACCGGCCCGGCGTTCCCGTGAACTGCTCGGCGACGAAGAACGGCTGGGAGAGCATGCGCTGGATGCGGCGCGCGCGCGCGACGACCTGCTTGTCTTCGTCGGACAGCTCTTCCATGCCCAGGATCGCGATGATGTCCTGGAGGTCCTGGTAGCGCTGGAGGATGAGCTGCGCCTGGCGCGCGATCTTGTAGTGCTCCTCGCCGACGACCTGCGGGTCGAGGAGGCGCGACGTCGACTTCAGCGGATCGACCGCGGGGAAGATGCCGAGCTCCGCGATGCGCCGCTCGAGGACGATGTTCGCGTCTAGGTGGGAGAACGTCGTCGCCGGCGCGGGGTCGGTGATGTCGTCCGCGGGGACGTACACCGCCTGCACCGACGTGATCGATCCCTTCTTGGTCGACGTGATCCGCTCCTGGAGCGCCGCCATTTCCGACGCGAGCGTAGGCTGGTAGCCGACCGCGCTCGGCATGCGGCCGAGGAGCGCCGACACTTCCGAGCCCGCCTGGACAAACCGGAAAATGTTGTCGATGAAGAGCAGGACGTCCTGGCCCTCGACGTCGCGGAAGTACTCGGCGAACGTCACGCCCGAGAGCGCGACGCGCAGGC
>DASTON010000179.1:0-7554 GCA_035762525.1 Planctomycetota bacterium
GCCAGGTCGCGCGCTACGGACGCGCGTTCGGGATGCGGGTCGTCGCGTACGACCCCCTTCTCGTCCGCGAGCGCGCCGAGGTGCTCGGCGTGGAGCTCGTGGAGCTCGACAAACTGCTCGAGATCTCCGACTTCGTCACGCTTCACCTTCCGCTCACGGAGAAGACCGTGGGGCTCTTCGGCGCCGCGCAATTCCGCAAGATGAAACGGACCGCGCGCCTGGTGAACAGCTCGCGCGGCGGCGTGCTCGACGAGAAGGCGCTCGCCGAGGCCCTGAAGAGCGGGACGATCGCCGGCGCGGCGATCGACGTCTTCGAAACCGAGCCTCCCCCCCGGGACCATCCCCTGCTCGGCCTCGCCGCGGTCACCGTCACGCCGCACCTGGGCGCGTCGACGGAGGAGGCGCAGCTCAAGGTCTCCATCGACATCGCGGAGCAGTTCGTCGACTACTTCCGGCACGGCGTCGTCCGGAACGCGGTCAACATGACCGGCGCGTCCGATCCCGCGATGAGGCCGTACCTGTCGCTCGCGGAGCAGCTGGGCAGCATCGCGTCGCAGCTCCAGGGCGGCCGGATGACCTCCATCGAGGTCACGTTCCTCGGGCAGGTCGGCGGATTCGAGACGTCGGCGATGACGCAGGCCGCGGTCAAGGGCGCGCTCCAGCCGGTCGTCGGAAGCGAGGTGAACGAGGTCAACGCGCGGTTCACCGCGCGCGAGCGCGGATTGCAGATCATCGAGAACCGGCGCAAGGACGCGCGCAACTACAAGAGCCTCGTGTCGGTGCGCGTCGAGACGGACGAGGGGTCGCGCACGGTCGCGGGCACGGTCTTCGAGGGGCCGTCGCCGCGCGTCGTGCAGATCGACTCCTTCGACATCGACCTGCGCCCGTCGAAGCACATGCTCGTCATCGCGTATCCGGACGTCCCGGGCATGGTGGGGAAGTTCGGCACGATCCTCGGGAACCGCCAGATCAACATCGCCCGCATGGAAGTGGGGCGGAACGGCCGCGGCCAGCAGGCGATCATCATGCTGACGGTCGACGAGCCGGTGCCGCCCGAGGCCGTGGAGGAGATCCGCTCCAAGGTCTCCGTCACCGAGATCCGCTCGATCACGCTGCCGGGGGAGCCGTGAAACGATGGGGCGACTTCCGGGTGATCCGCCCGGGCCGCGTCGCGTTTGACGAGGCCTGGGACCTGCAGCGGAAGCTCGCGGACGAAGTCCGCGCCGGCGGGCTGCCCGCGCTCATCCTGCTGGAACATCCTCCGGTCTTCACGCTCGGAAAGAACGCCGACCTTGCGAACCTGCTGAACGCGGGCGACATTCCCGTCCGGAGGATCGACCGCGGAGGCGATGTGACCTGGCACGGACCCGGCCAGCTGGTCGCGTATCCCATCCTCAGCCTGCGCGAGCGCAAGCTCGGCGTACGCGGCCACGTCGAAGCACTCGAACGGACGATCGTCGAGGTCGCAGCGACCTACGGAGTTCAAGCCGCGCCGAAGCCCGGATGCGTCGGCGTCTGGACCGCGAAGGGGAAGATCGCATCCATCGGAATCCGCGTCGCCTCGGGCGTGACGCAGCACGGCGCGGCGTTGAACGTCGACCCGGACCTGGCGTCCTTCGCGCGGATCAATCCGTGCGGCGTGAAGGGCGGGGCGGTCACATCGATCGCGGCGGAAGCGGGACGGCGGATCACCGTCGACGAAGCCGCGGAGCGGTTCATCCCGCATTTCACGGCGGCCTTCCGCTTCGCCGGCCCGGAGGCCCGCACCCCCGCGCGCGCCTGACTCCGGGCTTGACGGCCCGGGGTCACATGTTAAAATCGGCATACTTCAGCAACGGGTTCGGGCGCGCCGCTTTGGAGAGGGCGGCGGGTTCGCGAGAGAGGGGGATATGCAGCACCACCACCACGCCGATGTTCTCGCCGTCGATCCGGATCGAGTAAACCTCTGCGCGCTTCGCCACTGCTTTCACCACGCCGGTGTCGAGGCGAGGCTGGCGCGGTCCGCGGACGATGCGCGGCGGGACGCGCGGGAGCGGACGCCGGGCGTCGCGCTCGTGAGCCTCGCGCTCGGCAAGGACGACGCGATCGGGCTCATCCGCGGGTTCCGCCGGGAGTACGCGACGTCGCGCCTCCCGATCCTCGTGCTCGCGGAAGAGGGGCAGGAAGAGCTCATCGGCGAGGCGCTGCAATCGGGCGCGTCGGACTACGTGCTGCTTCCCGAGGAGGAGCCGGCGTTCGTCGCGCGCGTGGGGCGGATGCTCGGATGGAGCCTGGCGCCGGGCGCCGGCCGCATGTTGAGCGCGGGACCCGTGATCTTCGACGTCGATCGGTCGGAACTGGTCAGCCCCCGCCCGTCGGCGCCGCTCACGCCGTGCGAGGCGCGAATCCTGCGGTGGCTGCTCACGCCGCCGGGGCGGGCGTACACGCGGCGCCAGCTGCTGGCGGCGCACCGACCGGCGTTCCCGCCCGGGGCGGAGGAACGCTCGGTGGACGCGCACGTGGCGTCGCTGCGGAAAAAGCTGGGCGCGTGGGGCGGCTGCATCGAGACGCGGCGGGGCGTGGGCTATCGCTTCGATCCGGCGCGGGCCGAGGCGGCGGCGGCCGGATCCGTGTCCGCTTAGATCGAAATCACGTCCGCGGTCGCATCGTGGCGTCGAGGTCCGACTCCGCGAGCATGACCGCGTTGCCCTCCGAGTCGATCACGGAGAAACAGCGGCCCCGCCCCCAGGGAAACTCGTGGACCTCCGAGATCTGCGCCTTCGACTTGCCGACCCCGGCCGTCTGGTGATACGAGCCGATGTCTCCCGACGCCTGGAGGCCGAGCCACACCCGGCCCGTGGCGCCCGCCGGCCGGTAGGGAATCGGAGATCCCACCCGCTCCTGCGCCAGCACCAGCTTCAGCGCGCCCATGTCGAAGAGGGCGGCCTTCTCCAGGTGCGTGTCGGACCATGTCTTCATTTCCCGGACGCCGAGCACGCGCCGGTAGAAATTGACTTCCATGTCGAGGTGATCCACGAAGATGAGGAGAAAACTTGCCTTGGACGACATGCGATCCTCCCCTGGAAAGGGGTGACAACCGTGGTATTACCGACCCGAATTGACCCCACTGTCAAGCAAACAAGGCAAAGAGAAGAGTCCTAAGTCTTATGTCCGACGGCCGAAGTCCGAAGTCGAGGAGTCCGAAGTCACGAACTGGGCGACGGTGCTTTCGACGGCTACGAGTGGAAAGAGAGAACAAGGATCGCTTCGTGGCCTTGCTCCATTCTCCTCCAATTCACGAAGGCTGAACACTCGATGACATCGGTATAGAGCTCGGGACACCGTTTCTTAAAATCCTGCACATGATCCAGCTGCAGGGTCAGGAATCCGCCCCGGGGAACATGGACCGCGCTCATGCCGGCTTCCGGATCATCCAGATACGTCATGCAATCATTCCAAGCGTCCATGTTGCGGCCATAGAAGTCGGGGAACCCGAGTGCCCGTGTAAACACGTCATGAAAAGTCTCTCGGTTGGTGATGGCGCGGCAATCGATCACTACCAAGGGGTTGGGCATGGCTGAGTCCCTCCAGAGCGTATTTGGTCTGGTTCCAAGTGATACCAAGAAGCATCGGGGCGACGGTCCGCCTTCGCCCCGTTTCTGTCTCTGCCGATCAATTCCTGTTGGGGCTACGGCGGGACCGCGGTCGTTTGTTGGTGCATGGGCGTTGAGGGACTGCAGGTAATCGGGGCGGCGGGATTTGAACCCACGGCCTCTTGCTCCCGAAGCAAGCGCTCTAGCCAGACTGAGCCACGCCCCGACGAAGAAGTGAGGCGGGGATTATAGCAGCCGCCTCGATTCCGGCAAGTACGGGGGTAGCGGTCCGCCGCTCTTTCAAGGTCATACTGCTGCCATGTACAGCGAGTCGGTCCGCGACATGAACGCCCGGGAGCGGGCGGAGCTGGAGAAGGAGCTTCAGTTTCGCCCGGGAGGATGCAAGGAGACCTTGCTGCCGCTGACGGTCGGATGCGGAGGACTGGTGATTTATGCGGGAGTAGCGGTCACGGCATTCATCCTCGACTTCAAGGGGGCCATGGGCACGGTGATGGCGATTCTGTTCGCCTTGCTGGCGGTGCCGGCCATCGTGTGTCTTTACATCGTCATCCAAGTCCCCGGCCATCTCGTCGACGATTTCAAGTTCAAACGGTGGTGGCGTCGCAAGGACATTCCAGAGATTGAAGAGGCTCTACGGGACGGTCGAGTCTCGGTCAAGAAAGTCGTGACCCATCTAGTCGTGGAGATTGAAGGCGATGAACACTCGGGCGTCTGCTACGTTTTCGACGTCGGAGAAGGGAAATCGCTTCTCCTGAAGGGAGATGAGTTCCTCTCGGTCGTAGACGACGCGAAGTGGCCGAACACCGAGTTCGAAATCGTCCGCACCGTCCATGGAGACCGCTGGATCGGCGTCTTCTGCCTGGGCGAAGAGCTGGCGCCTTCGCGCTCGATTCCCATCGAGGAATGTGATCCGGACTTCTATTGGGGGAGTCGAGAAGAGCTGGTGAATGGGTCCGCGGAAGAGTACGTCCGTTCGCTCCGGGTGAAGGCCTGAGCGTCGCCTACCGGTCCGCGAGCATCCGCAGGAACCGGCGCTCTTTGCGGATCGAAGTGAAGTCCGAATCCTCGCGGATGTGGTCCCAATCCTTGTAGCCCGCGTCGATGGAGATCTGGAGCCAGTCGATCGCCTCCGTCGCCTTTCCCATCAGCGCGTAGCCGCACGCGACGTTGTAGGCGCTCGGGACCGCGGTGCCGCCCATCGTGGCGTCGTCCTTCAACGCGTAATAGAGCCGCTTGAAGCCCGCGATCGACTTCTCGAAGCCCTTCGCGGCCTTTTCCTTGTCCGACTCGAGCTCCTTGGTGGCCTCCGTGTGGAGGTTGAAGTACTCCTGGAACTCGTCGCCCGCCTCCTGGCGCGACTGCGGGCCGTTGCGCTTGGCGTCGCGGATGATCCGCGCGTCCTCGGTCTCGCGCCGGATCGCGCGGATGTCGCGCATGAGGTCGTCGCGCTCGTCGTTCAGCTTCTGGAGCTTCCGCTCGAGGTCGCGCATCCGGGGATCGGCGCCCTTCGGCGCGGCCGGCGCGGCGTCGGGATCCTTCTTCGGGGCGCCGGAAAGCTCCTCGTCGATGACCTTCGACAGTCGGTCGAGGATGGTCTTTTTCTCTTCCTGGAGGCGCTCGCGGACCTTGTCGAGGATCCGCTTCTTGATCTGCTCGTCCGTCTCCTGGGCGCGCGCCGCCGGGGCGAGGGCGATGGCGGCGAACGCGGCGACGACGGCGGCAATCAGGCGCATGGGGTTCTCCTTGTTCGGTCCGATACTAGTCGTACGCATAAAGAGGGTCAAGCGAGAGGAATTGGGAGCCGGGACTCAAGTATCCGCCATCGCTGGTCGATATAAGGGGTGTAGGCAGAACCCTTCCGGGGTCTCTGGAGGATCCGATGGATATCGGCAGGACGGAAGGCGTTCACGGGCCAGGCAGGATCGAGGGGAAAAGGGTGCACCACGTCACCCCGCCCCAGGTCCAGCCGACCCAGGACGCCGGCTCGCGCGCGGAAGTCTCGCAGATCGGCCGCCTCGTCTCCGAAGCGATCCAGCTTCCGGACGTGCGGATGGAAAAGGTCACCGAGTACAGTCGCCTCATGAAGGCCGGCATCTACATGTCCGACGAGCGTCTCCTCGGGGCGCTGGAGAAGTTCCGGCAGGAAATCTCGGGCTCATAAGCCCGCAAATCCAGGTTCTCAACTGTCATCTCTTCTGCCATTCTGACAATCCACTCTATCGACCTGTTGACCTCTCATAACATTCTCTGATGTAAACACTTACATCCGCAATCGTTCGGGTGGTGTGGCACGAAGGTTGCGGATATAGTCCCGTCCTAAAGTCCGACCGGAAATACCCCAACGGAGGCGGGACATGCCCAAGCAGATCCTGTTCGACATCGAGGCGCGCCAGGCGATCCGCCGGGGCGTCGAAAAGGTCGCCAACGCCGTCCGGCCGACGCTCGGACCCCGCGGCCGCACCGTCGTCATCGAAAAGAGCTGGGGCGCGCCCACCGTCACCAAGGACGGCGCGTCCGTCGCCGAGGAAATCGAGCTGCGCGACCCCTTCGAGAACATGGGCGCCCAGCTGATCCGCGAAGCGGCGAAGAAGACGAGCGACGACGCGGGCGACGGAACCACCACCTCCACCGTGCTCGCCGAGGCCCTCTACCTCGCCGCGTTCAAGGCCGTGGCGTCGGGCGCGAGCTCGATCGCGATTGCCCGCGGACTCCACGTCGCCTCCCAGGCCGTCGCCGAACAGGTGCGCGCGTCCGCCGAGAAGATCAAGGCAAGCGACCGCGACCGCATGGTCCAGATCGCCAGCGTCGCCGCCAACGGCGACCGCGCCGTCGGGGAGATGCTCGCCGACGCGTTCGCGAAAGTCGGGGCGGAAGGGGCGATCGCCGTCGAGGAAGGGAAAGGGATCAAGACCGAGATCAAGATCGTCGAGGGAATGCAGTTCGACCGCGGCTTCCTGTCGCCGCAGTTCGTCACGTCGCAGAGCTCCGTCGAGGCGGTCCTCGAGCGCCCGCTCATCCTCATCCACGAGGACAAGCTGTCGAGCGTGGCGAAGCTCGTCCCGCTCCTCGAGAAGGTCGCCGCGGCCAAGCGGTCGCTGCTCGTGATCGCGGAGGACGTCGAGGGCGAGGCGCTCGCGACGCTCGTCGTGAACAAGCTGCGCGGCGTCCTGAACGTCTGCGCCGTCAAGGCGCCCGGGTACGGCGACCGCCGCCGGGCGATGCTCGAGGACATCGGCGTCCTCACGGGCGCGAAGCCGGTGTTCAAGGATCTCGGCGTCGAGCTCGACCGCCTGCCGCTCACGAGCCTCGGGACCGCGAAGAAGGTGATCGCCGACGCCGACGCCACGACGATCCTCGAAGGAGCGGGATCGAAGGCCGACATCGACGCGCGCGTGGCCGCCATCCGGCGCGAGTTCGAGGAGAGCGATTCGGAATACGACAAGGAGAAGCTCCAGGAGCGGCTCTCGAAGCTCTCCGGCGGCGTGGCGCGGATCGACGTCGGCGCGGCCACGGAGACGGAGCTCAAGGAGCGGAAGCGCCGGGTCGAGGACGCGCTCCATTCGTCGCGCGCGGCCCTGGAAGAGGGCGTCGTCGCCGGCGGGGGCGTCGCCCTGCTCCGCGCGGCCTCCGCGCTCGACGGGGTCAAGCTCGAGGGAGACGCCGCGTTCGCGGTCGACATCGTCCGGCGCGCCCTCCAGGCGCCGGCCCGCCAAATCGCGCTCAACGCGGGCCAGGATCCGTCGCTCGCCGTCCGCAGGACGATGCAGGGAAAGGGCGCGTTCGGCTTCGACGCCGCGACCGGGGAGTTCGGCGACTTGAAGAAGGCCGGCGTCCTCGATCCCGCAAAGGTCGTGACCACGGCGCTCCTGAACGCGGTCAGCGTCGCCGCGGAGCTGATCACCGCCGAAGCTCTGGTTAGTGAGCTGCCAGACGAAAACGCAGAGAAGGCACTGGGCGCTGC
>DASTON010000180.1:0-2897 GCA_035762525.1 Planctomycetota bacterium
GTGATCGGGTTCCGCAAGGACCTCGAGAACATGAAGTACGAGGACATGGTCGCCTTCTACAAGGACCACTACGGGCCGAACAACGCGACCATGGTCGTCTTCGGCGATGTGAAGAAGAACGACGTCTTCGCCCGGGTCGAGGAGCTCTTCGGCGGCTACGAGAAGGTTAAGGAGGCCGTGCCTCCGAAGATGCCGCCGGAACCGCCCGCGGCCGCGGAAGGCCGGGTCAATCTTGAAACGGACAAGTCGCTTCACCGGCTCGGACTCGCGTACCGGTCGGACAAGGTCGGGTCGGACTCGGACATCCGGCTCGACGTCCTGACCCAGATCCTGACCACGGGCAAGGACTCGCGGCTGTACAAGCGGCTCATCGACGGCGCGGGGTCGTGCACCGACGTGACGGCGTACAACGACTCGCGCAAGCACGACGGCGTCTACTTCGTCTTCGCGGAGCTCCGCGAGAAGCGCGACCCGGCCGACGTCGAGAAAGCGATTCTCGAGGAGCTGGAGCGGCTGAAGGGCGAACCGATTCCCGAGCAGGAGCTCCAAAAGGCGAAGAACATCATCGCGGCAAATTTCGTCTTCGCGAAGGAACGCGGGTACAGCCTGGCGGACGACATCGCGAAGTTCGAGGCCTTCGGCGTCCCCGACTATCTCCGCGACTACCTGGGCCGCGTCTCCGCGGTCACCGCGGACGACCTGCGGCTGACGGCGGCGAAGATGTTCACGACTGAGAACCGGACGGCGGCGACGGCGCGCGCGAAGGGCGGCCGGACGCCCGAGCCCCCGGCCATCTCACCGCGCGATCCCGACTTCGGCGACTACAACGAGTACCGATTCAGGCACGGCCTGACGCTGCTTGTGAAGGCGAAGCGCGATCTTCCCGTGGTGAGCTTCAACGCGTACGTCAACGCGGGTCAGACCGTGGAGGACTCTCAGAAGGCCGGCGTGGCGGCGCTCGTGGGCCAGCTTCTCGACCAGGGCGTGGACGTCCCGGGCGGCAACAAGCGCACGGCCGAGGAGATCGCGGCCTTCGTCGACTTCACCGGCTCGCAGCTCTCGACGTCCTCGACGGGCGTGACGATCAAGACGCTGACGCCGCACGCGAAGGACATGCTGGAGCTCCTGCGCGACATGCTCCTCTATCCGACGTTCCCCGCATCAAGAGTCGCGGACAAGAAGGACCTCCAGCTCTCGGAGCTGCAGGGCCGGCAGGACGCCCCGAACCTGGTGGCGCGCGACCTCTTCATGGGCTCGGTCTACAAGGACCATCCGATGGGGCGGCCGGAACTCGGGACGAGCGCGACCCTCCAGGCGCTCACGCGGCCCGACGTCCTCGCCCATCACCGGAAGTGCTTCCGCCCGGGCAACACGATCATCGCGATCGCGGGCGACGTGGATCCCGAGTCGATCAAGCGGGACGTGCAGGCCCGGTTCGCCGAGTGGAGATCGCCCGGGGACACGGATCTCCCGGCGCTGCCCCTGATCACGCGCCAGAGGAAGGCGGAGCGCATCGTCGAGAGCCGCGACGGCAACCAGGTCAACTACGTGGTCGGCCATCTCTCGATCGACCGCAACCATCCGGACTACGCTCCCCTGCGCGTGCTGGAACACATCTTCTGCCGGAGCACCGGCTTCGCGGACCGGCTCTCCAGCAAGGTGCGCGACGAGGCGGGCATGGCCTACGAAGTGTGGGGGATCCTCACGCAGGGCGCGGACAAGTACCCGGGCCCCTTCATGATCTACATCGGGTCGTCGCCGAAGAACATGGCGAAGCCCCTCGAGATGACGCTCGAGATCATCGACGATCTCCTTTCGAACGGGCCGACCGACGCGGAGATCGCGCGCGCCAAGAACTACCTCCTCCGGACGATGCCGTTCTCGTGGGAATCCAGCGACCAGCTGGCGGCCTACCTGGTGATGACGCGCCGCCTCACGCTCGGCATCGATTACGCCGCGGAGTTGAGCCGCGCGATCCGGGCCGTCACGAAGGACGACCTGCTGCGCGTCGCGAGGACGCACCTGGCGCCCGACAACCTCACGACGGTGATCCTGGGACCCGTGGACAGCGAGGGCAACGTCAAACCCAAGGACAATGAAAAGTGACCGTCGCGAAACTCGCGCTGGAGGACGGAACCGTCTACGAGGGGCGCTCGTTCGGGGCGCCCGGCGAGCGGGCCGGCGAAGTCGTCTTCAACACGGCGCTCTCCGGATACCAGGAGATCCTCACCGACCCGTCCTACAAGGGTCAGATCGTCACGATGACGTGCCCCCACATCGGGAACTACGGTGTCAACGAGGAGGACGTCGAGTCCGCCAAGCCCTGGGTTGAAGGGTTCGTGGGGCGCGAGTTCTCCACGACGTCGAGCAACCATCGCGCGACGTCGACCCTGGACGCGTACCTCAAGAAGCACGGCATCGTCGCGATCGACGACATCGACACGCGCGCCCTGACGCGGAAGCTCCGCATCTCCGGCGCGATGAACGGCGTGATCTCGACCACTGACCTCGACGACGCGAGCCTCGTGGAGAAGGCTAAGCGCGCGCCGTCGATGGCGGGCCTCGATCTTGTCAAGGAAGTCACCTGCCGGGAGCCGAAGCCCTGGCGCGAATTCGTGAACGCGAACGGCGAGGGCAAGTTGAAGTCCAAGCACCGCGTCGCGCTCTTCGATTGCGGCGCCAAGTGGAACATCGTGCGGCTGCTCGCGCGGTCGGGATGCGACGTGATGGTCTATCCGGCCGGGACGCCCGCGGAGACGGTCCTGAAGGAGAAGCCGGACGGCGTCTTCCTCTCGAACGGGCCGGGCGACCCCTCCGTCGTGACGTACCTGATCGACACGATGAAGAAGATCCTGAAAAAAGAGGTGCCGACGTTCGGCATCTGCCTCGGCCACCAG
>DASTON010000181.1:0-2676 GCA_035762525.1 Planctomycetota bacterium
AAAATGCCCGCATGGGAAAGGCGCTCCTGGCGGCGGTCCTGCTCTCCCTGCTCGATGCCTGCGATTCGAAGTCCACGCCGGCCCCCCCTTCCCCGCGCGAGCTGAAGGCTCGCGATTTCTCGAGCGCGATGAAATCGATCGAAGAGGAATACGAGAAGCTCCAGGCGGACCTCGCCGCCGGGAGACCGCCCGAGGAGGCGCGCCGCCGGGTCGCCGCGATTCGGACCGCGGCCGAGCGCGCCTCCAAGCTCGACTATCGCGCCTCCGAGGCGGAGAATCGCGACCTGGCGTTCGAGTTCCGGAAGTTTCTCGACGCGGCCGGCAGGCTCGAGAACGCCGCGTGGTCGGGCGACGAAGGCCAGCGCGCCTGGCGGCGGCTCGGAACCGCCTGCGCCTCCTGCCACGAGCTCTATCGCAAGGACTAGGACCCGTGAACAACCTGGACGCGGCCGCGCTGCTGTCGAAGATCGCCGCCAGTCTCGACATCCTGGGCGAGAACAAGTTCAAGGTGCGCGCCTACGAGAACGCCGCGAAGACCATCGGCGGGCTTGAAGTCCACTTCGGCACCTACGCGGAGGCGGGAACGCTCCTGGACCTGCCCGGCATAGGCAAGGCGATCGCCGAAAAACTCACGGAGCTCAACAAGACGGGGAAGATCCCGTACTTCGAGGAGCTGCGCCGCGAAGTCCCCGATGGGATCCACGAGGTCATGAGCCTCCCCGGGCTCGGGGCGAAGAAGGCCCGCATTCTCTGGAAGGAGCTGGGGATCACGAGCGGCGCGCAGCTCGAGGAGGCCGCCAAGGCCGGAAAGATCGCGGGGCTCGCGGGTTTCGGCGAGCGCACGCAGAAGAAAATCCTCGAGGCGATCGCCGGAGCGGGAAAGAACGAAGGGTTCTACCTCACGAGCCAGGCCTGGGCGGTCGCGCGCGAGCTCATCGCCTACCTCAATCCCGTCGTCGCCGGCGCCGCCGTCGCCGGAAGCCTCCGGCGCGGCAAGTCGATCGTGCGCGATGTCGACCTGCTCGCCAGCGCCGACAAACCCCGGGAGGTGATCGAGCACTTCGCGCGCGGGCCGGCCGCGTCCGAAGTGATCGCCAAGGGCGGAACGAAATGCAGCATCCGCCTGTTCAACGGCCTCCAGGTCGACTTGCGCGTCGTGGCCGACGACGAATACCCCGCGGCCCTCCTCTATTTCACCGGAAGCAAGGAGCACAACATCCAGCTCCGCGCCCGCGCGGTGAAACGCGGGTGGACTCTCAACGAGTACGGCCTCTTCAAGGGAAAAAACAGGCTGGAATCCGACTCCGAAGAGGCGCTCTACAAGCACCTGGGGTTGTCCTATGTGCCCCCGGAGCTTCGCGAAGGACGGGGTGAAGTGGAACTGGCCGAGGAAGGCAAAATTCCGCAACTCATTGATAACAAAGATATTACAGGCATACTCCACGTCCATTCCACCTGGAGCGACGGCACGGCGTCGATCCAGGACATGGCCGAAAAGGCCCGCCGCCTCGGCTACAAGTGGATGGGGTTGTCGGACCACAGCAAGGCGGCGAGCTACGCCCACGGACTCGACGACAGCCGGCTGAAAAAGCAGATGAAGGAAGTCGCGGCGATGAACGCCAAGTGGAAGGATTTCCGGATTCTCCACGGGATGGAGGTCGACATCCTTCCCGATGGGACGCTCGACTTGTCGGACGAGCTGAGCGGCAAGCTCGACTTCGTGATCGGCTCGATTCATTCCCGGTTCGACATGACCGAGTCGGAGATGACCGAGCGGGTGTGCAAGGTGATGGCGTCCCCGCACTTCGACGTCCTGGGCCACCCCACCGGCCGGCTTCTCCTCCGGCGCGAGGGCTTCAAGATCGATCTCGAGAAGGTGATCCAGACCGCGAAGAAAGAAGGCAAGGTCGTCGAGCTCAACGCCAATCCCCACCGGCTGGATCTCGACGACGCGCACGCGCGCCGCGCGAAGGAGCTCGGCGTGAAGATGTCGATCGACCCCGACGCGCACAGCGTCTCCGGGCTCGAGGACGTCGAGTTCGGACTTCGGACGGCGCGCCGCGCCGGACTCCAAGCGGGGGACGTCCTCAACTCGCTCCCCGCGGAGAAAGTGAAGGCGCGTTTTGCCGGCTGTTGATCCCGCGAAGAAACGCATCGGCCCCCTGCTTCGCGCGCTTCGCCGGACCTACCCCGACGCGCATTGCGCCTTGACGCACGAGAACGCGCTGCAGCTCCTGGTCGCGACGATCCTCTCCGCCCAATGCACGGACGCGCGCGTGAACAAGGTCACGCCCGCGCTCTTCGCCAAGTACCGCAGCGCGTCCGATTTCGCGGCGGCCGACCCCGAGACGTTCGAGTCCGAGATCCGCTCCACCGGTTTTTTCCGCTCGAAGACGAAGAGCATCCTGGGCGCCGCGAAGCTCCTCGTCGAGAAGCACCGCGGCGAGGTGCCCGACACGATGGAGGAACTGCTGGAGCTGCCGGGCGTCGCGCGCAAGACCGCCAACGTCGTCCTCGGCTCGTGGTTCCGGAAGGCCGCGGGCGTCGTCGTCGACACGCACGTCGACCGCCTGTCGCGACGGCTGAAGTTGACGAGGGAAAAGACGCCGGAGAAGATCGAGCGCGGTCTCATGAAGCTCCTGCCGCGGACGGAGTGGATCGATTTTTCCCACCGGC
>DASTON010000182.1:0-3894 GCA_035762525.1 Planctomycetota bacterium
GCCGGGTGCAGAAGTCGGGCCGCGAGGTGACCCTGACCGCGCGGCAGTTCGATTTGCTCCGCTACCTGATCCGGCATCGGGGCCGAGTCGTGACGCGCGAGGAGTTGCTGCGCCGCGTCTGGGGCTACGACGATCCGCCTATCACCCGGACCGTGGACGCCCATGTCGCCGCGCTCCGCCACCGGCTGGAGTCCAAACCCGCGCGGCCGAAGCACTTCCTCGGAGTGCGGTCGGTCGGATACCGGTTCCAGGAGTAGCTCCCAACACCGCGGGGTTGGTCGTACAATCCAGCAGGGGAACATGAAACTCATCGCGGCGCTCTTCCTTCCGCTCCTGCTCCTTCAAGACCCGCCGCCGGAGATTCCAAAGGTTCCCGCCGTCGATCCCGAGCTCGCCAGACTCGTCGAGCGGTGCGGCCGGACGGTCCAGTGGCGCAAGTCGAACGACCTCGAGGGGGCCCTCGTCGAGGCGTCGAAGTCGGGCCGCCTCGTCTTCGCCTACGTGTACGACCGCGACCGCAGCAGCATGTTCGGCAACAAGTTCAAGGACACCTTCATGATGGCGGGGCCGTTCGCCGACCCCGACCTCGTCGCGTTCCTCAACCGCAAGTTCGTCCCCGGGCGGTTCCACATGAACGGCGAGTTCGCGGAAATGACCGGCCTCCGGCTCGCGGAGGTCGTCGTCCCCGCGATCCTCTTCCTCGACCCCGACGGCAAGGTGGTCCACAAGTACGACCGCATCACGTCGTCGTCGTCGGAGCTGCTCTACAAGACCTGCCGCATGGTTCTCGAGAAAAACCCGGGCTTCAACAAGCCGGGGCCCGAGCTCGCGGGTCGCGAGCGCGACTCCACCGCGAATCCCAAGGACCTCCGCGCGCGGTATCTCTTCGGGCTGGAGCTCCTCCGCGAGGGGGAGTGGGATCGCGCGATCGCCGTTTTCGCCGACCTCGCCGCCCGGGAGCCCAAGTCGCGCGAAGCCGTCGAAGGCCTCTATCGCACGGCGTGGATCCACCGGCTCCGCAGGAAGGGCGCCGAAGCGGCCGCGGCGATCGAGGCCGCGTCCAAGGCGAACGAAGCGGCCGGCATGAAGATCGAGGGGGACCTCCTCCTCGAGCGCGCCCTCGTCCACCTCGGCCAGGGCCGGACGGACGACGCCCGCGCGATCCTCGAGCGGATCCTCAAGGACCATCCGAAAGCGAACCGCGCGACCGAAGCCGCGTACTACCTCGGCGCGGCCCTGTGGACGCAGGATCTCGAGGACGAGGCCAAGAAGGCTTGGACCGCGGCCGCCAAGGGGCTCTCCGCGAATCCGTGGGCGGCCAAGTGCGCCGCCGAGGCGCTGGAGCAGGGGCCCTTCGTCAACGGTTGGGAGTCGTACGACTGGATGGCCGCCGACCAGCTGACCGCCGACCCGCGCGGCACCGAGCGGCCCCGCAAGCCCGAGGAATACCCGCAGGTCGTCGAGCGCGCGCTCGACTACATGCTCCGCGAGCAGCGCAAGGACGGCTCGTGGAGGAACGTGCAGGGCCAGTTCGAGTTCCGCAACTGCATCACGGTGATCGCGCTGATGTCGCTCCAGGCGTGGGGCGATTCGGGCGGGCCGCGCGTCCTCGAGGCGAAGGCCCGCGCTCGCAAGTTCATCGACCAGTGGACCGACGCGCGCCCCTCGGCCGAGGGCATGATCATCTGGGACCATCTGTTCTCCGTCTTCATGTATTCGCGCTTCGCGATGGAGACCTCCGACCCCGCGGCGAAGAAGGAGTGCCTGAAGCGCGCGCGCCGCGGCGTCCGGGCGCTCAAGGAAGTGCAGCGCACCGCGGGAACCTGGAGCTACATCGGCGAGGGACCGAGCAGCTTCACCACCGGCGGGGTCCTCGTCGCGCTGTGGGAGGCGAAGCAGGCCGGGATCAAGGTCGACCCGGAGGTCGTCGACCGCGGCGTCGAAGGGATGCTCGGGATGAAGTCCGAGGAGGGCACGTATTTCTACTCGGACCAGTCGTCGGACGAGTTCGACGACGGCAGCGTGAAGGGGGCGGCGGGCCGGATGGCCGTCTGCTACCTCGGCGAGTTCCTCTGGGGGAAGTGCGACCTGCCGAAGCTGAAATGGGCGCTCGACGCGTTCATCGAGCACCGCGGCCGGCTGAACAAGGCGCGCAAGGGGGTGGACTGGCACACGAAGCCCCACGCCATCGCGTCGTACTTCTACTTTTACGACTACTGGTTCGCGTCGATGGCGATGCTCAAGCTGCCCGAGGCGGACCGCCCGAAGTACCTCACCGCCCTACGTAACGATCTGCTGCAGAACAACGAAGTGGACGGGTCATGGGTCGATACCCACCTGTTTGGGAAGCCGTACGGCACAGCCATGGCTTTGATGATTCTCAAGAACACTGGGAAACCATAGCCGGACCGATTCTCGATTCTCGATTCTCGATTGCGGACTGGGCTGCGTCCCTGATTCTGTGGAAATCGGCGCCGACCTTTGAAGCGTCACGATCATATCCTATGAAGCCTGCTTGATCTGTTCGCTCACAGCCTTCACGACGTCGACGATCTTCGACGCGCCGGCGATCTTCTTGAAGCGGAGCTGGCCGGACGCGAGAAGCTCGAACAACAGCAGCACGGCGCTGGCTTCGCTGGGCAGGCTGCCCTGGGTCTTGACCCGCCTCTTGAATTCCAGGTTCAGCCGCTCGATCGGGTTGGTCGTGCGCAACCCCTTCCACTGCTCCTGGGGGAAGTCGTAGAAGGTCAGAAGCTCCGGCCCCGCCTCCTCGAGGCTGCGGACGACCTTCGGCGCCCGCTCCTGCGACGCGCGGACGAACTTCCTGAGGGCCGCCTCCGCCTCCGGCCTGGACTCCGCCCCGGCGATCTCGTGGAAGTCCCTTCTCACCTGCGGGTACTCCTCCTTCAGGCAGTACATCTGCAGGTTCCTCAGCTTGTGCACGCAGCAGCGCTGGACCTTCACGCCGGGCCACGTCGCGTCGATCGCCACCCGCAACCCCGCGTGACCGTCGATCACGACCAGCGTCGGCCGATTGAATCCCCGCCGCGTCACGCTCTCGAGGACCTCCCTCCAGCTGGCCTCCCGCTCCCGCACCTGCGGCTCCATCGCCAGGATCTCCTTCTGGCCGTCCAGGCGCACGCCCAAGGCGACGAGCACGGGAACCTTCCGGACCCGGCCGAGCACCTTCACGTTCAGGTTCGTGGCGTCGAGATAGAGATAGACGTAGCTGGTCTCCTTGAGGCTGCGGTGCTTCCACGCCTCGAGGTGGTCCCGCAGCCGGCGGGTCAGCCGGCTGACGACGTTCTTGCCCACCGGCGCGCCGTCCAGAAGCGGACGCAGCGCCGCCTGGATCCGCCTCAGGTTGGTCCCCGAGAGATAGAGGCCCAAGAGGGTCTCGTCGAGGCGGGGAGTGCGGCGCTGGTAGCGCGGAAGCATCTCGCTGCGCCACTCACGCGCGCCTTCCCGCGCCCTCAGTCGAGCGCGTGGAACCTCCAGCTCGACCGGACCGAAGCTGGTATGGAGCGTCCGCGGCTTGGAGCCGTTGCGCGTCCCGGCTCGGCTCTCCGTCCTCGCGTAGCGCGCGGCCTCGAGGGCGGCGTCCAGCTCGGCTTCGATCATCGTCTCAATCAGCGCGCGAAGCCGGCTCCGGATCCCTTCGGTGAGCAGGTCGGGACCGAAAACCTCTGGCAGGGTGACGACGGCGGACTTAGACTCGCCCATGGCGTATCCCTCCTCTGTTCGGCCGCGCTAACGGCCGGGCCTTTGAAACGGAACTTCGCTTCAAAGGAGGATACGCCGCTTTCATTTCTCCACAAGATTCGGGACGCCACCAATCAGGTTCCGCCACACGCAATCGGGGTTTCGGAAGCCCCCCTGTTCGAGCAGGCGGAA